>SKSA01000129.1 GCA_007118195.1 Anaerobacillus sp.
TATGACGCCCAATTTCTAAACTTGCTGTTGCTGCTGGTGATGGGGCATTTAATACGTGAATCATTCTTTTGTGATGAATCATGTGAAAATCATCTATTAATTTTCCATTACGAGCAAGAGCAATTTTAATCCAAGAACAGTAAAAATTATAAATCATCTCTTTGGACTCCAAGTTTTTCCTCTTGTTCTTGCGGTACGTCAAACACCATGTTACTCACTTTGTTTTCTTCCTTGTAAAAGTATTCTGGTAACCGATCATTAAATTCTGTTAATTAAGTAGTATCGAGCAAGGGGAAATTGGTTAACCTTTATTCACCCTTGAAAATAGGTTTTCTCTTTTCAATAAATGCTTGGATGCCTTCCTTTACATCTTCCGTTTCAAAGCATTTTTTTATTGAATACCATTCTTTTTTTAACATAGTTGTAAGATCGGTATCAGGACTTGCTGTTAGAAGCCTTTTCGAGAGCGTTAATGCAATCGGTGGACCCTCTGCCAGATTTTTTGCAAATTCCATAACACGCTCGTTAAATTCTTCATCTTCATAAAAACCATTGATGAGCCCAATTTGTTCAGCTTCTTCACAATAAATATCACGACCTGTGAAGATCATTTCTACCGCTCTAGTTTGACCTACTAACCGTGGTAAAAAATAACTTAAGCCTGCATCAGGACTTAACCCACGCCGAACGTATCCAGTGGTTATACGTGCATTCTTTGACATAAAGCGCAGATCACATGCAAGGCTCAAAGCAAACCCTGCTCCTGCTGCTACTCCATTAATGGCAGCAATTACAGGTTTATCACAATGTGCAATAGCAAGTGCTTGTCGCCCTACCCACCCCAAATCATCTAACTGTTCGTGACGGGTCTTTCGTGATAAATTCTTAGTCGATCTATCTACTAAATCAAGTCCTGCACAAAATCCTCTTCCTTTTCCAGTTATAACAATAACACGAACTTCATCATTAGACGACGCTTCTATTAAGGCATCAAGTAGCTTTGAGCTAAGCTCAGATGTAAATGCATTTAGTCTCTCAGGACGATTTAATGTCAACGTCCTAACTCCCATTTGAGTATCAATGATTATTTCATTCATAACTTATCCTTACACCCCTTATACTTTTTTTGTTTCACAGCAACTATCTAGTTTTTAGCTGTTTACTTCGCATTAGCAATCCTGTTCATTTTTTTAATAACTTTCTTTGCATCAAATACGATTCTATTCATCAACTCTTGAACTTTCGGTACATCTTTAATTAGCCCGACAGATTGCCCACAAGACCAGATCCCAGCATGGAAATCTCCTTCACTGTATACCTTCTCTGCACGCTTTCCGGAAATCAATGGCATAAGTTCCTCTAGCGTAACACCTCGTTTTTCTGCCTCCAAAACCTGAAGCGCTACCTCATTACGAGCGGCTCGTGTAGCTGACCCAATCGACTTTTGGATTAATGATGTATCCATTTCAGAAGCTTGTATCATCCAATTTTTAATATTATCGTGTATTATGCATTCTTGGGTAGCCAAAAATCGTGTGCCCATTACAACACCTTCCGCTCCAAGTGCTAGCATAGCTGCTACCCCTCTGCCATCAGAAATTCCACCACCAGCAATCACAGGGATGTTAACTGCATCAACAGTTTGAGGGACAATGACAACATTTCCTACTTCGTCCATACCTGGATGCCCACCTGCTTCAAAGCCAATAATGGTTACTGCGTCACACCCTAAATCTTCTGCCTTTTTTGCATATTTAACCCCTGGAACCTTATGAATAACAAAAACCCCATTGTCCTTTAAAACTTTCATATATTGTTCAGGGCTACGTCCTGCAGTTTCTACAATACGAATTCCTTCTTCAAGCAGAACATTAATATACTCTTCGTTCGGAACTTTCCTTGCACTAGGGAATAGGTTAATATTTACTGCAATCGGCTTATTAGTAATTTCCTTCGCTAACCTTATTTCTTTTCGTAAGTCCTCTGCTGTTTGAAAAGTAGCAGAAGTAATAATTCCAAGTCCACCAGCTTCTGAAACGGAAGCCGCCAATAGAGCACGCCCAACTCGGAACATTCCGCCACAAATGATCGGATACTGAATTTGTAATAAGTCTGTTATACGTGTACGCAAACTTTCCACCTCCACACCTTCATTTTTTGACAAAAAAAATTTTCATATATATTTCAAGTTATCCTCGTCCCTATTAACTTACAAGTTCTGACCCCTTAAACTAATCGTTCCTAAAAAAATATTAAAATCCTTCGTTTTTCGTTCAGATTCGGGGCCGATTTATCAAGTCAACTAACTAAAGCTAGCTTTTTTCACGAATAATTTTAAAGGTTCCAATTCCTTTTGCGATCACATTTCCTTTTTCGTCCTTAATGATTCCTTCAGCCATTGAAATGCGATATCCTTGTTGAATGACCTTCGCTGACGCCGTTAGTAGTGAATCAACTTTTACAGGAGCCACATAATGTATATTTAAGTTTATTGTAATAACCGGACAGTTCACAGCTATAGCAATTGAATCACCTATAACGTTATCTAGCATTGTAGCTAAAACTCCACCGTGAACTGTATTTTTAACATTTAAGTGGTAATTTTCAACTTTTAGTGTTGTAACAACTTCATTATTATTTATCTTCATTTCAAATTTTAAATGATTAGTAAAAGGACTACTTTTAGAAATTGAGTTTCTTAGTTTTGTGTTCATTTTTACTCCTTTCAGCGAAACATGATTAAAAGCAGATATAAATTCACTCTTGTAATACTCTTTTTCAACGCTAATGAGAAAATATTAAAACTTTCTTTCAATCTCTATCTTCACTCACTTCGCTGTGACCTTCTAACGAATCTCATAGGCTTGCTCGCGAAACTCGACCGTCATTTTAGTTTTTTCCATACAAAACCTTCATTACGATACGCCATCATCATCTAGTGTGAAAAGTCGATTGATCTCTTCGCCTTTTTCCATACAAAATACATTTATGCAGTCTTAGTTATGATGTTATCAATTTTGTTCCTTTTGATCGATAAATGATAAAATCGAATAAATTGCGCTTAAAACAGGTACGTCTGTATTATTTCGTTCAGCTAGCTTTACGAAATAACCACATAGGGCTTCAACTTCCATTTTCTTTCCTCTTTCAAGGTCTTGAAGCATCGAAGTTTTGTGGTTTCTTGCGTTTTCAGCATTTTTAAATACTATCTCAATTGCTTCTTTTGATATCTCTACATTATTATCCTTAGCAATTTTGACAATTTCTCGATGAATGGCTTCTGATGTACTTCTTAATTTTGAATCATCTAAAATTTGCCCAACTGTCGCCCTAGTGACTGCAGATAGTGGATTAAAAGTGACATTCCATAATGTTTTTTCCCACTTCTTTTTCATGATTTCACTAGTAAATTTACTATTTATACCTGCTTTTTGAAAAATTTCAATTACATTATTAATAAAGTCTTTTTGAGTTTCCGTTAGATTACCAATGAAAAATCTCGGATTTCCACTCTGGGTTATACTACCATATTCCTCGACATTAGCTGATATGTATGCAGAACCCGGTATTACGAAATCCTTACCAAAATTTCCACTCAAAATATCTTCATTAATTACTCCATTTTGAAACGTTAAAATATAAGCCTTCTTCTTTATATATGGCTTAATTTGTTCACAAACCTTTTTTGTTTCAGTTGATTTAACCGTAAAAATTAATAAATCGGATTCAATTATGCTCGTAAATTCATCTGTAAACCGTTCGTAAACTGTAAAAACCCCATCTTGATGTTTAAGTGTTAACCCCTTTTCACGCATTTTCTCGAGGTGCTTACCCCTAGCAATAAATGTAACGTCATTCCCATCTTGTTTTAATAATGCACCTATATAACCACCTACAGCACCTGCGCCAATAACAGTTATTTTCATTTGACCATTCCTTTTTAAATGATTTTTATAACTTCTGTAAAATTCTGTATTCACGATGCCTAGTCGCGTATTATCTTAAAAACTCCAATTCCCTTTACTAGCAAATTACCTTTTTCATCAACTAATTGACCTTCTAACGTTGCAGTTTTATAACCTTGTTGGAGGATAACTCCACTTGCAAAAATGTCTCCTACTGAAGAAGGGGCAAGATAATTTAGATACAGACTTTGTGTGACACACCTAGTTTTCGTTTTTGATCGAAGTACCATTCCGAGAATTAAATCTAGCATCGTAGCATGAACACCACCATGTAGTGTCCCATTTGCATTTAATAATTCATCCTGGATTGATAATTTAAGGAGTACATCTCCCTCACGAAAATGAATAATTTCAAATCCAATATGAGAAAAAAAAGGCATAGACAAAAAGCTCTCCTGTACCTCATCTATTGTTTTCAATAACTTCTAACCTCCCAAAATGATGTTCCTATACTAGCCTTGTCATTGGGAACATCTTTAATAACATATGCTAAAGTTGAAAAAAATTAAAAAAGGAAAAGGGGATTACTTAAAATCCCCCGCTTTTTCCTCTTTTTACTAAATATAATATTTTAAGTATAGTTTGCTATTTTTAATCGTTTAACGCACCGACTTCTTGATAATATTTTTTGGCACCAGGGTGTAGTGTCTCAATTTCAATACCATCAAATGCTGTCTCAAGTGTAAAATGCCTTGCCCTCTCAGGTAACTGATTTTCAAATACATCAATATTTTCCCAGAACAACTTAGTTAGATTATAAGCATATTCCTCATCTAAGTCTTTTCTTAGTGTAAACATTGCTACAGTTGTATAAGTAGGAATCTCTACATCGAGACCACGATACGTTCCTGCTGGAAGGACATCCGAAGAAATCCCATATCCTCGGTTACTGATACTATCTAACTTATCTTGGTCAATCGGAATAACTTTAATTGGTCGAGTCATTTCAATTTCTTGTAAACCCGTAACTGCAGGGGCACCTCCCCCAACAAATATATCAATATTTCCATCACGTAACATCGAAGCACCGTCTGAATAATTTCCATATGAAATTTGTCCACCTGCTTCAGTAATTACATCTTCATCAATGCCGTACTCAGCCATCATTCTCCAAAAAGCAACTGCCCCACCTCCACCACGGGGCCCTAAAAAAATATGAGTACTAACAATATCCTCCACTGTATTGATGTTCGTATTTTCTTGAAGTGTTGCGATCGTTTGGAATACAGGATATAAGGATGCCAAACTTGTAATTTGCTCTAGTGGCGTTTCAAAATCCATATCGCCGATAAGAGCATCCGCAAAGTCTGAGGTAAAATTAATTGCTAGTTTAATATCATCAATCTCTAAACCTCTTAAATTCGAAGTTGAGCCACCTTCAAGCTGTGATACATTTAGATTTTCAAACCCATCCATATATACTTCTGATAAAATCGTCGTAATTGGGTACCAACCTGACCCCATTGGGCCTGAGCCAATAACTAAAAACCGATCCGGAGCAGTTGGTTTTGCTTCACCACTATCTTGATTTGTTTCATTTGATGAAGTCTCATTGTCATTACTATTTGGTGCCTCAGGGCTACTTGAAGTCGATTCACCACAAGCCGTAACAACGAACAACAAAAAGATCAAAGTAAAACTTAAAAGCATTTTTTTTATCATTAAACTTCCCCCTCTAGGCAATCATTTTTTTTTGTTTTATGGTATTTTTTTTCTTTTGATGGAGCACGATGATCAATACGATAGCTAGACCGATGCCATCAAATAATAAATTTGGTAAAACCAACAAAAAAGCACTCGCAAACATAAGTAATCTTTTTATTTTTCCTAATTCACCTAGGAAATAGTTTTCAAGAGCGGCCGCAAAAAATAGGCAACTTGCAATAGCACTAATTACAGCCATCATAATGTAAGTTATATCTCCACCTTGCAAA
>SKSA01000316.1 GCA_007118195.1 Anaerobacillus sp.
ATGAAAGGTCGTGAAAAGACGTTAGTTAAAATTTATACAAAATTAAACTACATCAAGTATGTTAAGAAAGTGGCGATTGAGGACATCCCAAAATTCGACTTACCCGTAAAAAGTTTTAATTTGTGATAAAAACCGGAAGCAAGGTCTTTTCGAAACTAAATGACAAATGCTTCAGTCATTTATTTAAGAAAGTGGATAAAAGCTTGATATGTTACACAACATAACATGTGAAATAGTTACATAAAGGATGTGTACAAATGAATTATCAAGATCAACTAACGCTACTTTCAGATATTTTAAAAAATCAACATGCACAAAATCATGGCACAGAAGATGAATTCAACCAAATTCACCGCCTTGCTGAAGCACTTCAGGCTCAAGGACAACTAGATGAAAATATGCAACAAACATTAGCTAGTATAGCTAATTATTGTGCAAGCAGAAATTGCCCAGAAAATAGCGACCAAATTGGTCAATGGATTCAATCAATTGACGAAATTACAATCCCTTATCCACACGAATAAACTATTGCCCTGGAAATATGTCGAATAAAAAAACGGGGTTGTCCCAAATAAAGTGTCAGACACCGTTAGGCACCAAAATATAGACAGATAATAAATCTATACGCCTATATTTAGTAAGTTTTGCCTGGTGTCAGACACTTATGGGACAACCCCGTCCTCTTTAATATGTGGCATCTACATCTGCATGTAAAAGCTTTTCTAAATATAAAATACTATCCTTCATTTCAGTCACTTCATTTCGTTGTTGATGCCATAAAATCACATATACCATTTGCGAAATGACGTACCAATGCATTCTTCTAGATAAATCATCGTTCAGAGTTACACCATAATTACGCAACCACTCTCCCCAGTCTTTCGTAGGAATATATAAATATAAAAGTAACCCTAAATCTAAGGCGGGGTCAGCAACGATCGCTCCATCCCAATCAATTAAATATAGGTCGCCTTCCTCACCTAAAATCCAATTATTATGATTAATATCCGCGTGGCATACAACGTATTCATTACTTTCAACATCTTTAATATTAGTATCTAAGTAATCTAATGCATCATGAATAACAGGAATATCACTATATGAATCAGAAATTTTTTCTGCAATATCTTTTACAATTGAATGAGGGGTAAGTGGTAAATTCCCAATGCGCTTAAACATTTCTAGGAGTTCTTTTGAACGATGGATCTTACCTAACAGTTGAGCCACTATCTCCTGCTTCATTTCAAAAGATTTTAATTCTCTGCCACTAACCCATCTTTGTGCAGAAACGACATCCCCGTTTTCTAAGCGCTTCGTCCAAAGGAGTTTAGGTACAATTCCTTCAGCGGATAACACAGCAAGAAAAGGCGACGAGTTTCGCTTTAAAAAAAGCTTCTCTTCACCATACTGAGCATAGTATGCTTCTCCTGTTACACCCCCAGCAGGTGTTACCTGCCACTCTTTTCCTAATAAATGTTCCAACAACTTCACCCTCAATTTACCTTAATAAACAAACTCCGACAAACATTAATAATACTAGTATAACGTATTTTTTGTAAAGTAAATACGAAAAAAAAGTTATTTTGTAAAAGTAGCAACTTTAGTAATGTTTATTACTAGAAGCGAACTCGTTTCAGCAAGCTGAAACATCGAGAAATCAGATGGAGTCTCGACTCCACCTGATTAAAAGTTTCCACCTACGCTACGCGTTGAGGTGGGGGTCTATAACCCTTAAACTTTAAGGATAAATTAATTGATTTTGTTCATGCATTTTTTAACCTATCCAAATTTTAGGATTTTTGACGAAACAGCACTGTAGTCGATAAGCCTTTTATGATTGTTTTTGTAGCTTCAATACACTTTATTGGGGTTACCGCTGCTAAATCTGCTTCGACAAATACTTCCCAAATTCCGTTTAGAGGGAGAATAATCTCTTTATCTACTTCTGCTCCATTGTGAGCAACCACAAACATTCCGGATGAACTTTTTAACAAATATGCAACACAATGAGATGGAGTATCAAGAATAAACATATTCTTCTTTACAGCTTCATTCATTCGAAATCGGAAAACGTCATTACGTTTTCGTAACGCAATTAGCCCCTTTACATAATCAACATTATCCATGTGTAGTGCTTTTCTTTTCCAATCGAGTTTATTAATCGCATCTGGTGAACAATAACTATTTTCCTCCCCTTGCTTCGTTCTAAAAAACTCTTGCCCTGCATGTAAAAAGGGGATTCCTTGACTTAAAATGGTGATTGCCGTCGCTAATCTGTGAATTTTCGCTCGAACTTCATCACACTGATGTTGATTGGAAAGAGCAAGTTTATCCCATAGTGTATGGTTGTCATGACACTCAACATAGTTAACAGATTGATACGGATCGTTAAAGAGGCCTTCAATTGGGCAAAAACCTTTCGTACTACCACTAACAAGCATTTTCACTTCCTCTTTAAAATCACCATTACCATTACAAAACCCTTTTTTATCGTGATCAAAAATACTTCCTTTAAGCTTATCTCGGAATTGGTCATTAAAAAAACATATACCTTGAAGTTGATCGGCGTTCGCGATTATTGCTTTTTTATCGTGCGCTAAAGGCGTCACTAAATCCCAACCTTCGCCTATTACTAAAATTGAAGGGTCTATTTCATTTAATTTTTGCCGTATTTTTTTCATCGTTTCAACATCTAAAATTCCCATCAAATCAAAGCGAAACCCATCTACATTATATTCTTTTGCTAAATAAGCAACTGAATTAACAATAAATTTCCGTACCATCCTCCGCTCAGAAGCGATATCATTTCCAACTCCTGTTCCATCAGCTAAACGACCATCTTCTTTGTACCGAAAGTAATAACCAGGGACTATTTTTTCGAAATTTGACTTTTCATGAACAAAAACATGGTTATAAACGACATCGAAGATTACTCTTAAACCATTGCGATGACAAGATTGAACAACCTTTTTTAATTCTGATATTCGCAATTGTGGATCATCAGGATTTAGGGAATAGCTTCCTTCGATGGCATTATAATGAATCGTATCGTACCCCCAATTATACGTTTCTAGTTGCTTCGTTTCATCAACACTACCAAAATCTTGAATCGGCAGCAACTGAACATGGGTAACTCCTAAGTCTACAAGATAATCTAGTCCTGTGGTTGTCCCCCACGGTCCTTTTGTTTTCGTTTCAGTCAATGCTTCATACTTTCCCTTATTTTTTATGCCACTGTTTTCATCCATTGAAAAATCTCTTACATGTAGCTCATAAATAACCGCATCTGTCTCTTCTTTAAAAAACGGCTTTTGGGTAGCTTGCCAATCGTCGGGATTCGTTTTCGTAAGATTAATAACGACTCCTTTTTCTCCATTAATCGTTACAGCCTTCGCATATGGATCTACTGCTTCTCGCCACGTACCATCAACACATACACGATACGTATATGCAGTTCCTTCTAAATCTCCATGAAGTGCTAGCTGCCAAACCCCTTTTTCGTCCCTTTTCAACGGGTAAATATTATTTTCACCATCTTCGCACAACATCAATTCAACACCTGTTGCCGTTGGTGCCCAAAGTTTAAACATAGAAGCTTCTTTCGTATACGTAACACCAAGATCATCTTGATCGTAAAAATATAGCTCATCAAATGAAGGAGTTCTTACTACTTGACCAATTTTTACATGAAACAAATGATGCTCATTTCCGGTCACTATATATTTTATCCCCAAAGAAATTGGTTTAGTTAAATAAAGCTCATAGCGCCATCTTTCATCACTCTTTATCCATTTTTCAATTTTCAATTGGTCATTATTTGATGTATTTGTAACTGTAAAATTGGAGAGTTCTTCATCTACTTCTGAAAATGGAATGGTAATTAACGTAAGTTCATCTATATAGGCATTTTTAGTCATATCACTCTCTCCTCTCTTACGGTTTATTTAAATTTTACTTAAAGTAAAAATATAGTTAAAAGCCTTATTTATTTATATGTACTACGAAATCACTTCGTTCAAAATACTGTTTTAAAAGTCATAAAAAAGAAGGTCACTATAAAGTTTTGCACTCAGCTTTAAGCACCTTCTTAATTTCAAGCTCAATGATCTTCTTCCTCAATTAAGTTGTCATCCTCTTCTTCAAACTGGCTCCGACCTTCTGCCATTGTTTCGCAAACGTTTAATAACACCTGTGAAAATTTAAGTTGTACAGATTTAATTGGCGACTTATTATTTTTTAGCTTATCTTCCCATCTTTTTATATTTCTTTGGTCTTGAAACTCTACACCACTCCACGGTGCATCGACATCAATATACCCTTCATTAGTAATGACAGCCTTTCGAACCGTCATCTCTATTTCTGTTTCAGATAATATTCTTTTTATTACAGTACTCATTCTATTTAAGGATAAAAATGGATTGATGATTTTCTTTTCTTGGCCACCATCTTTTCTAAGCCAATACCGCTCTGAAAAAGTCTGAAATATTGTTTGTTCTATTCCACTTAAATGAACAATACACCATATATCTGTCGGTCCAATCAATAAAATATCAAACTGAACCGTTGCCTTAGGGTACTTAACTATTGGGTAATATAGGATAAAATAGTTATCAGGAAATGATTGTAATAACCACTTAAGAGTCGTGTCGAAATAATAAGCTTGCCTTAAAGACGACTTTTCTAAAATCGTAGAGCTCGCCCAGTTTAATTGAAATTCATACAGTTCTTTTAAAAAATTTATTTTCAACTCAGGTAATGACTTATATTTAAATTGATATGCTGCTTCTTCAAAAGTATCAAGAAAAGATTCTCGTTGTTCCCGCTTTAACCATCTTTTCACCTTATGAAAAGCGCCTTTTACAGATTTTTTTTGTTGTTCAACATATTTCTCAACAGTTTTATTTTCATTTAAATAAGATGCTTCCCATTCTTGTTTGAGACTTGTCCACCTCTCTCGCTTCAACCGTGAAAATTGCCCTGGATAACGATACATATCGTACTGATAACGAGATACGTAGTCTTCCAATTTAATTAAATGAGCCACATTTATTCCCCCATAAAGAAAAGCGCACAGCGCCTTGAAAAGATTATAAATAAATTTTATCATAACCTTTGTTAATTTCCAGCGCATTCAAATTGTATTCTTAAGTTCTCAACGGAAAGGAAGCAACGATTTCATATTTTGGAACTTTGTCTAAGTTTGTTTTATAAATAACAATATTTGAAACCGACCAAGACACATTTTTCATATATAAATGAAACGATTCGTTAAGATGATTTCCATCATATGGAGCATTCCCAATATATTTACGAGCCAATGTGATATGTGGATTATACCCTCTCTTATCAACATCCATACCTAGATCAACACAAGTTTGAAAAATAGCTTTTTGAAGTTCATATAGTTTCTCTTCTCTTTTAACTCCCGCCCAAAAGATCCTTGGAGCTTGTTTCTGTCCGAACACCCCAAGTTCGGTGATCGCCAATACGAAAACGTCATAATTTTTTACAATGTTATTTAATACTATTTGAAGATCATCTAACTCGGACTGCTCGATCCCTCCTAAAAAAACTAATGTTATATGATAATCTTCTTTGTGTACAAAACGTTGAAATGGTGGATGTTCTAACTCATTCCAACTTCCTAGCCTCTCCTTTACTCCTAAGTCTATAGGAACTGCAATAAAATAATGTGATTGAGTCACTATAACACTTCCCTCCAATAATAGTAATTATATTGCTATTTTACCCTTTTGGCGTAAAGTTTTAGCATTAAACTTAAATTAGTTGGTTTGTTGGTTAGGTGGAAGCAAAAAATGAAGAGAAGGAAATCGTCCTATTTTTTACATATTAGATGGTGAC
>SKSA01000181.1 GCA_007118195.1 Anaerobacillus sp.
ACTCTTCACTCTTTACTCAAAACTAAAAATAAAAAAACCCCTCCATCCTCAAAGGACGAAGAGAGTAGATTCGCGGTACCACCTTTGTTTGCCATTGTTTAAATTACGTTTACCTTCAATGAATACTGTTTATTATCATTAAAGTGAACAACGGCACACTTCATTCATGTAACGGATTTCCACCGGCTTTTTCTAATATGAAAAGCGAAAGTGCCCTGCTTAGCCCCGACAAGCAAATGTTCTACCAATTAAAAAGTTCGCTCTTTAACTTTTTATATTGGTAGGTTATTTGACCTCGAGGGGCTGGGCACTGTAGCTAGACATTACGAAAAGCGAAAGTGCCCTGATCCTGCGATTACTCGTCGCACGAAACATTTACATAGCGGCATTAAAAATCTTTTCTTTCAAAAAAGCTGCTCCTGGGCGACCTTCCATCTTTAGCTCCAAAAAAACCTCTCAGCATTGTATAAATATCCGATACAAAACGATAAACGGCTGTTTCTACGGAGATTATAACAATAGTTTTTCTCTCTGATGGTATTACAGATGTACTCTTCCCAATCTAAGCATATCAAAATATTCTTTTTACAAACACTCATGACTTATTTCTGTCACCATGTAATACGAAAAAGGCGGACGATTTCCTTCACTTCGCCGTGACCTTCAGGCGAATCTCAGACGCTCGCTCACGAAATCATGCGCCTTTTTTTCATACAAAACTATTCGATGCATGAATCACCATGCTACCAAAATAGTGCAAAATATGTACTAACATTTTACATTGATAATTGAAAAAACGTCAATAGTTACTTTGAAAATTTTACTAGCAGTATTGCCTAATTATTAATTTACATACACCATATTTTATTAAACCATTATACTCGTTAACTTACCAGCTTTTATTTCATACAAACCTGTTCCTTCTTGGGCAAGCTCTTTATCATGAGTGACCATAATAATCGTTGTTCCTCGGTCATTTAATTGATGAAAAAGGTGAATTAAGTCTTTCGCTGTGTCTTCGTCGAGGGCAGAGGTTGGCTCATCGGCAAATAAAAGTGTCGGTTCTTTTAACAACGCCCTTGCAACCGCAACACGGCGTTGCTCACCGCCACTTAATTGATATGGTAAGTGGCTCGCTTGTTCTTCGGTTAAACCTACTTGAACAAGTAGGTCAATAGCTTTCTTTTGTAGCAGCACTCGTTTTTCTCCTCTTAATAACAATGGGAGCATGACATTATCAAGTACCGGTAGCGCTGGTAATAAACTTGCAAACTGAAAAATAAACCCACATAGATCATACCTCAAATTCGTTCGTTCACTATCTTTTAATTGTGATGTTTTTTTACCGCCAATAACAATCTCGCCTGACGTTTGTTTATCTAATAGACTTGCCAATGCTAAAAAAGTTGATTTGCCACTTCCAGAAGGTCCAATAATCGAAATAAATTCTCCTTCATTGACGTTAAAATTTACATTTTTTAAAGCTTTAATCGACCGTTTACGATTTAACCAATATTCCTTATTCACACCTTCAAAGCTAATCATTTAACTTTCACCTTCCCTTACAACTTCATAAGGCTCTCTTGAAAAAAAAGATTGAAGTGGAAACAACGCAGCTACGATCGTACAAGTTGTAATTGTAGTCACCGTAAAAAAACTAATGAACATCGTTGTTTTTAATTCTGGAAATACGAGCGGTAGCTGAAAAATCATATATAAAAGAGTTTGTCGATCATAAAGAACACTTAAGGAGATTAGTACCCCAATAACACTTCCGATAAAAGAAACGATCGCTGCTTCACATAAAAGAAGCTGGTATACGTGACGTTTCAATACTCCTAGAGCAAACAGCATCCCGATTTCTTTTTGGCGTTCTCTAATTAATGCAGAAAATAGTGTGATCACCTGAAGAAGGGTTAGTAGCAAACTAACTACAATCATCACATAACTTAATACTTTTAACGGAAGCATTTGCTTTTCTATTTGACTTCTTAAACCACTACCTAAGACGACGTCGACTCCATTTACATCTCTTTCAATTTGCTGTTTTACAAACAGTTCATTATGCGGTGTCGTATTAATAAAAATTGCTGACAAATCAGTCGATGATATATGAGCTAGTGCATCAACATTATGAATTAATTGCCTTGCTTTATCTAAGCGCATAAAAATGGTTTCATCTGCTGAAGTGCCTGTTGGAAACAATATATTTTTCACGTGAAAATTTTCTAAAAATAACTTCACTTTTTCTTTTATTACTTCATCATTGTAATGGTATAAAAAACGATCTCCACCAGCATTTACCCCAATGACTACTTCATCACTTTCTAGTTGTTGAATACCTGGCATGAACGATTTTAATGTAAAGTCCTTTTCTGGATCAAAAGCAATGACAGGAAAGTCTCCATCTGTCCCACAACAAGACGTTGAAATCGTATGCAAAAAAAGCTGTGGTGCTATTTCTGTGATGTCTTCAATCCTATTTAATTTCTCTATGACTTCTTTTTCATCAAAATAAACTTTACTTACTGAGCTAGATAAAACATTTTCTCCAGCATACATTCCCATTCCACTCGGAACAACGATCACATCTGCACCTAATCTACCGTCTATGGCAATCATGCTCGTATTTAAAGAATGAATAAAAAAATAGCTCGTAAAAAGTAACAACGCAGCTACTGCTGTACTAAGGGCAAGTAAAAACGCTCGTTTTCGTTTCTCTTTAATAATTTTCCAAGCAAATTGAACCGCTACTTTCAAGTTTTGCACCTCTTTAGTTAATCATTTTCTTTACTAAGGACTATACGAACGAGAAACCATATGAGCCACAAACAAACGAGCCCCCATAAAATTTCGTAAGCTAAAAATGTTGAGTTCATCATGAACATATCACTTCCTTGTTTTTCCTTATGTTACTCGAATATACAAATCTTATTCACCGAAACACGGCTTCAAACATATGATAATTATACGAAAAGAGAGAAAGGAGGAGGACTTTTTGTTTAAAAAAGGTAAATATCGACTTCCTCTTTGGTTACGGAGATTTAGAGATGCTTGTTTTCAATTTTTAGTTCCTTTAACAGTTTTTCAATTAGTGCGCACCATTTTATTCCCCTCAGCTATTGATGTTATTTTATTAACAATTCTTGTTCTTATGTACTTATCGTATGTTGTTGGATTCTTTTAAAAAAATATTTATGAAAAAATAAAACTAGGGATGTTACGAACCTGACTCGTAACATCCCTAGTTTTTTTACCGCATTAAATATGTTTTGCTTAACTTATCATATAATGTTCGCCTCTTATTCAAAAATATATAGGTTATTTGCATTCATCAGAGTTTTTTCTTAGTAACGTATTATGAATAAAATGATCGACTCTCGACATTGTGATAATACGTTTTTCGAGAACTTGAACATACTGCAATTCCGTAATACTTCCATCCCTCTTCCGGTAATGGTCAATGCAATGGAATATAATTTCTGGATACATTAAATAGCTTGCAAATAATTTTTTCTCTTCTTCCTCAAGAAGAATATGATTTTCATATGTGGCTAGCCAATCAGAGCCTTGATCTTCACTCCAAAGATTATATTGAAATGACCTTCGAAACGAAATCGCTAAATCTCTTGCAGGTGTATCTAACACCGCTCTTTCAAAGTTAAATAAATAACCATATCCATTTGGATGATAAAAAATATGATTACGGTCTAACTTGCCGTGACAAAGACAAGCCCGATAGCTTTCTTTTTCAAGACATTGGTCTCGCCATTCTTTTAAGTAGGTCACTGCAACGTTTGCCATCATATCCATTCGACTATAATGGGTTAAATAAGTAAGTTCAAATGGAGATATATAAGTTTTTCGTTCAGCCTCTTCAGCGAAATATTCCATTTCTAAACGACGTTTCTCCCAACGTTTAAGTAAGTCTTGACATGAGTTTTCAATTGTTTCTTTAGAAAACTCCTGTGGTTTTACTGTTACTCCGTGCAACTTTCCTAACTGTTTAAATAAAGTTGTTTCTTTTTGTTCTTCACGAATTTGATCTTCTTCTGAGAACCACGGTTGTAAATAATACGTTCTATTTTTATGAGAAATCGTCAAATCTCCGTACTTTGTTGGAATGATCGGAATGATTTGGTTATAATTTAATTTCTCTAGTCTTCTCATGACGTGAGAAAACCAATTTGCCTGCTCAGTAGTCATCGTTGACTCTTTAAGAGCAAATGTACCTTTTCGTGAAATAACCTTTTTCACCTTTCCAAACTGTTCGATTTTCTCCGGATATAAATCATACTGAAAAAGTATATATCCGATAGAAGAGTTTTGGGGGGCTTCATTATAAATCATTTTGCCACCACCTTTTCCCTGTCTTCTTCCATCCAATTACTTAATAATAAAACGACATTTCGAGATGTTTCCCAACGTTGAAAAAATTTATCCATAACAGTTGTTGTTATATCCACACTCTGGTTACATGTAGAAAGTTCGTTTATTGCGCTTTCATATTCATATGGTAATAAACATTCTGATAATAATAGTCTCCCTTGATCTCCTTTTAATGTAAAATAACGATTGATTTCATTTAATAATTTTATCGTTGAAGCTTCGCCATTTTTTTCAAACCACTCTTCTAATAGGTTACGAATCGGTTTGTAACTTCTTACTGGCTCATCAGCGCCACAAACCCAAAAAAAATGAAAAAATACTTGCTTAGCATTTGTTAGCCTTGTAAGTGACGTTAGGATAGGTAGCTTTATAGGATGTATACGGTCTCGTAAGATGTGCGCTTTTCGAACTCGCGATTTCGCTTCGAAATAACTACGCTCTAGTACAAGCTTTGCCATCGGGTCATGATCGTTCTTCAATCCTCCGTGAACTGCTTTTAATGTTAAATCCTTTCGTTTTTTTAAACGATGACATTCGTCAAGTTGCTTTAGGCCAACTGCTAAAATCGTACCAATTAACCTCCCCCAGTCTTCTTCTTTACGAGCGAGAGGAAAAGGTTCTTCAATTTCATCATGGATAGTGACCCAACCTTTATCACAATAGAAAAAAGGATTGCCATCTTCTGTTCTAATCATCCGATCTAACAAAACACCTGACTGCTTACTAATTTCATCACGCCATTTAACATGCCACTCCAAGAGTTGCTTATCTTTCCAAAAACGAACTCTCTTACTCCCGTATTCACTACGAAAGGTTTCATTTTCTTTTATCCATTTTAGGTCGGATAACCCGTATTTCATCCTTACTTGCCGTAATATATCCATATTATTGCACCCTATCCTAATGACTTTATTGTGTTACTGGTATATATAAAATTTGACCTTCTTCCACATTGGAATCATTGAGACGGTTTACTCGAATAAGCGAACTTTCGTTTACATTATAGCGTTGTGCGATTGTGTTCAACGTTTCTTCTTCCTGGATGATGCACATTTTTAATTTTTTAAACTCTTCTTCTCCCTTAGTCAGCATCTTTGTTAAATACAATGCATTTTCTTCTCTTGGAGGCTTTGTTTTTTCTACTTCATTAGTTTCTTCTATTTCACTAGTTTCTTCTAGTTTAGTTTCAACTTGTTCTTCAGGAACATAAGCTACATTTGTAAGTTCTTGTTCTGGGCGTTCTACTTCGTTAACTTCAACGGCCTCTGTAGCTCTTTGACGTTTTCTTTCTCCTGCTAAACTTTTCAATGTACTAAATGATTGCTCTTGCTTTTCTTCAGGTTGATGTTCATCTTCCGTTGATACCGTTTCTTGTTTAGGACGGTCTTTTATGATACCAAAAGATACAGATGGTGCTTTTGTTTCTACCTGCTCTGTTATTTCTACTTCTTC
>SKSA01000266.1 GCA_007118195.1 Anaerobacillus sp.
TTAATCTTGAAAAAATGGAGAAAAAGGGATCGTACGGGTTAACGACGATGAAAGAGCGAATGATTGAACTTGGAGGTAATATATCAGTTCTCTCTTACCCTAATAAAGGAACTAAGATTGTCTTTAAGGAGAAGGGAAAAGTAATAAAGAAATAGGTGATGAACTTCATATTGGTATAAAAACTGTTAAGACACATGTAAGTAATATACTTTCTAAACTCGAGCTAGCAGACCGCACACAAGTAGCGATTTATGTAAGTAAACATTTTAAAAATTAGAACTTAGAATTATGGACTTATAATTCCATAATTCTATATTCTTTAATCTAGACGATCCAATGTTTTCTATTTATAATATTAAATGGTGCAGATTTCAACAGGACAACGACCACAACGTAAATGGCCTTTTAAATAGTCAATGTCTTTAATTAAAATATGACCATTTAAAAAAGCAATGACGTTATCTTTCTTTAAATCTCGTAGCATTCGATTAGCTGTTTCACGAGAAGTACCAATGAAATTCGCAATATCTTGATTAGTAAGTTTTACTGAGATTAAAATATCATTATTATATTTTTCACCGTATGAATTACTAAAGCGAATCAATATAGAATAAAGCGCTCCCACTTTTCCGTATAAAAGGAGATCGGAAAACTTTGCTTGGGTCGATTGAGTGTTACGAGCGAAAAGCTTAATAAAGGAAACGGCAATTTCCCCATTTTGCAAAAATAAAGCCTCCAAATGGTCCCGATTGAATTTTACAAGGGTTGAGTCCTCGGCCACTTCAGCAGTCATACTAACTGACATATCATTAAATAAACTGAACTCTCCAACGATCTCATTGTCTTGTTTTAAATGTAGAAAAAACTTTTTATGATCCATTGTCATTTTACTCAAACGGATTTTTCCAGAACGAATTAAGTATATACTTCTCGCTTCATCTCCCTCGTAAAAAAGTGTTGTTCCTTCTCTTACAAATGTTTCTACACCGTGTTGCAACAAAATATCTTGATTTTCTTTGGATAATTGTTTAAAAAAAGGTGTAATCTCAGATGTTTTATTCATTCCATATCCCCCCTTGCTTCTATAACTAAGGACTCTGTATATCTTTTATATTTCATTAATTTGTCACAAAATAAGGATAACATAAAAACAACAAAAAATGAACGAAACAAAGCAGTTTTCAAGTTTATAGTATTAGTAAACCCAAAGGTTTATTTTGCGAGATTTTGAAAAAAAGCGTAATATGAAAAAATGACTTAGAAAGAAAATGAGGAGTAGATGGTCAATGAAACTACTTATTGCTGAAAAACCAGATCAAGGGCTAGCATTAGTATCTCAGTTTAAAACGATAAAAAAAGACGGGTATATAATTATTGAGCCTAATAAATGGTTTCCGAAAGGTGGATTTTGTACTTGGGCAGTAGGTCATTTATTACAGCTTTCCGCCCCTGAAGTTTATAATCCATTGTGGAAAAAGTGGACATTAACAAATTTGCCATTAATTCCAGATAAATTTCAATATGAAGTAGTGAAATCAAAATGGAAACAGTATCAAATTATTAATAGACTATTAAAAAATAAAGAAGTAACAGAAATTATTCATGGGGGTGATGCTGGTAGAGAAGGCGAGTTAATTGTTCGCAGCATCATTCAAATGAGTGGTGTCAAAAAACCGATGAAGCGCCTCTGGATTTCTTCGTTGACCCCGAAAGCTATTCTTAGTGGATTTGATCAGCTATTAAACGAAGAGGATACAAGAAATTTATATTATGAAGCGTATACGAGGGCATGTGCAGACTGGCTAGTAGGCATGAATGCTTCAAGGGTGTATTCAATTCTTTTAAAGGAAAAAGGGATTAGTGATGTGTTTTCAGCAGGAAGAGTGCAAACTCCGACTCTCGCATTAGTGGTGAAAAGAGAAGTCGAGATAGAACAATTCCAATCTAAACCATTTTGGGAAGTGATCGCATCTTTTATGATGAACGGAAAAGAGTACGAAGGGAAATGGGAGAAAGACAATCATTCTAGACTTGATGAAGAAGAGGTCGCACAAAAAATTGTAGCTTTTTGTTATGCCAAGAAAGCAAAAATATCAAAAGTTAACAAAGAACGAAAAAAATATGAACCTCCATTACTGTTTAATCTTTCGGCATTACAAGCAACAGCGAATAGCATGTTTAAGTTTTCCCCGAAAAAAACGTTAGACATACTACAAAAGCTTTATCAAAAAGGAATTGTTTCTTATCCTCGCTCTGATTCTAATTATGTAACTAAAGGAGAAGCAGAAACATTTCCACAAATTTTAGAAAAATTAAGTCGTATTAGTGAGTATTCAAAACTATTGCCGCCTCCCAAAAATACGTTAATAAACAATAAAAGGTTTGTTAATGATAAGAAAGTTACTGACCATTATGCCATCATTCCTACTGAGCAAGTAAAAAACCCTAGTAAACTGTCAGAGGATGAAAAAAAGATTTATGATTTAGTCGTTCGTCGGCTGATTGCTGCACATTACGACGCAGCGCTAATTGATTATACAACGATAACAACATTAGTAGATCAGCGAGCAACATTTATTTCAAAAGGTAAACAACTAGTAAATGAAGGTTGGCGAAAAGTTTTAGTGAACCAAGGAGAAGATAAGGACGTAATTTTACCGTTACTTGAAGAGGGAGAGCAAGGTGAAGTGACGAAAGTAAATGTTAAAGAAGGAAAAACACAACCACCGAAAAGGTATACCGAAGGTCAATTAATTACATTAATGAAAACAGCAGGGAAGTTTATTGATGATGAACAATTAGAAAAAGTTCTGAAAAAAACAGAAGGGTTAGGGACTGAGGCAACTCGAGCTGGAATTATTACAATGCTGAAGGACCGAAATTATATTGAAGTAGTAAAAAACCAAGTATATGCCACAAAGAAAGCAAAAATTCTTATTGAGGCGATTGACGATAATATTTTAGCTTCACCTGAAATGACCGCAAAATGGGAGTTGCGTTTAGGTGAAATTGGTCAAGGTAAAGCCTCACCAGCCACATTTATGGAGCAGACAAAGAGATTATCAATGAAAATTATTGAAGATGCTACAAATAAATCGAAGCAGTGGAACTTCAAAGATCTTGAATATGAAGTGAAAGGTAAGACAACAACAAAGTTTACAACGAGCAAAGTGGTTGGGAAATGCAAACTTTGTGACGGTGATGTTATTGATAAAGGAAAGTTTTATGGATGTTCAAATTATAAAAAAAACTCATGTGGCTTCACAATATCAAAATTCATTTTAGGGAAAAAGCTGACGGAGACAACGATAAAAAAGCTACTAACCAACGGAAAAACAAGTCCTCTTAAAGGCTTTAAAAAAGGAGATAAAACGTTTAGTGCAACTTTAGTTTGGGATGAAAAAGAGAAAAAGGTAAGTTTTGAGTTTTGAGTGACAGCTTTCACGATAAAGCATACGTATACAATAGTAGAGTTTTATGGAGGTGTTTAAATTGAGTGTCATTAATACGAGTAAATGGTTAAGGGAGTTTATAAGACAGCGTAAAAAAGTCGGATCACAGCAATATTTGGAGTTGCAGCGAGAAGTTCTTTGTGAACCGATTGCTGAGTATTTTGAAGAGTATCATGCAGTACAACTTCAAAAATATTTTTTGGAAAATGGACTGTTTTATCCGGATGCTAAAATTTTAAACGAATTAAAGGGATTAGAAAAAAAGAACATTTGGAAGTTGCTTCAAAAATTTTATGAAACCCTAAAAGAAGAATGGAATGGAGAAGAAGCAACCATATTTGTGTTCCCTGTTGAAAAAAGAAATGAAATTATAATGAAAGAGTTAAGTGGAAAGATGGGGATTAGCTTTAATCAAGTAATATTGTTATTTATGACAAAAGACCTTTCTGAAAAAGAAATTAAAGCTTTGTTGACTCATGAATACAATCATGTATGCAGGCTTACGGCGCAAAAAAAAGAGTTTAATGAGCTTACTTTGTTAGATTCGATACTTATAGAAGGAATGGCAGAGGTGGCTGTAGAAAAAACAGTCGGCAAAGAAGCGTTAGCTCCCTGGGTTTCATTATATTCAAAAGAAGAGTTACTTCGATATTGGCAACGAATCTTTCGTTTGTTACATGTGCAAGGTAAAGAAAATCATGATTCAGTTTTATATGGTGCTCACTCATCACAGAGGCATGGGTTTCCAAAATGGTTTGGATATTGCTTAGGATATCAAATCGTATCTTCTTTTGTAAGAAACAATACAGAAATTAAGATGGAGGAGTTATTAAAAGTAGAGTCAAAAGAAATATTAGCTAAGTCTGACTTTGCAATGAAATAATAGAAAGAAAATTAAGGCGTACGATAGGAGGACTTGGCGAAAAGCCAAGTTTTTCTTAAATATAAAAGGGTTTTTCGATTTTTAGAAGAAGTATTAAAATAATTAAAGAAAGGAGGAATGCTCATGGCAAATGCTCAATTCCTATTATTGCGGTGGGACAAGCTATGATATTTCGTTTTTTTATTTTACTTATCGGTTTCGGACTGGCTGTTAGCGGTGGAGTGAGTATGATTGCTTATTTAAATTTAATTACAGCCGGGTATTCCTTCGTCTACTATTTACAATTTATTGCATTAAGAATAGAATTTCATCTTTTTCTCGTCGGTTTTATAATGATATTACTAAGTATATATACTCCTTCTTCAAAGAGATAAAATTTTATAAACGAAAAAATATCCCAAATATTTATAGTTTGGAATAAAATTCCTCATGGATGCCCATAATGTTTGTACAAACATTCATAGAGCAAGGGGGCTTTCATATGGTCCACATTCGGGATGTATGGATCAATTGGTTTGAAGGAGAAGAAAATGGGTACAATGTCTGCGAGTTTTTCGAATGGAGGAAAGATGACAAAATTGAACTGCTAGATCAAGTAATCATTATTAAAGTTACAAGCAAGATATTCGATTACATAGAAAATAATTTAGCAGAACTGCCAGAGGAATTACTAAATGATGTGTATCAACAAAGTTATCAAAGGAAAAATAACCAACGCTTACAGCTTGATTACTGTTTTATTGCGACTGACGGTGAAAAGGTTCTTGCTGTAGATACGTTAGGCTATCAAACACCAATTCGAAAAAGCAGACTAATGCCTAGACAAGAAACTATTGTCATTGAACTAGCTCTAAATGAGCTTATCAAACATTATTATGTTGAGTATATTGACGCTCCAAGAGAGTATCATATTTTATCACCTGATCCAAAGCTAATGAGTGGCTTAATTAGGAAAGAACGACAGTTAAAACAGCTGTTATTTATGATTTTAGATCAACTATATTCAACTAATAATGTAGCTGAAGTACGCTACTGGTACACTGAGTGGATACCAAATAACTACGAAATGATTCAACAAATGAGTTTTGAAGAAGCATGGCATGGCCTGTTTAATGAAGTAAAACACGGCTGGACACCTCAACACTATCACCTTTGTGAAAGAATGATAAAAGGACAGCCATTTTTTGAAAAAATATGGGAATTACAACATCATGAAAGTGTGAAATAATAGAAGGGGCGATCCCAAACAAAGTGTCAGACACCTTTAGGCACCAAAATATAGACGGATAATAAATCTATACGCTATATTTAGTAAGTTCTACATGGTGTCAGACACTTATGGGACAACCCCTTCTTTTTATTTCAGTGTTGAGTTATGAATGTGAACAGCAAGCTCGTCATTTAAAACAACTAGTCAAGCCTTTTGATTTTCAAGAGAAAAATCAAAAGGCTTGAAGCTTCGAAGCACTACTTCCACTAACTCACCACTCAAA
>SKSA01000204.1 GCA_007118195.1 Anaerobacillus sp.
CTTAAAGAGATGACATTAAGTCTATTCCCCATACGAGTGGTAAGAAGTAATAAATCGCTAAAACGATGAAAGCAATTGAAATAATGTTTACCCAGAAGCCTGATTTGGCCATGTCGGTAATTTTTATATAACCTGATGCAAAAACGACAGCATTCGGAGGTGTGGCGACTGGTAACATAAATGCACATGCTGCTGACAATGTCGCAGCAAACATTAGCGCATAAGGATGAATTCCTACCGCTACTGCAAGGGCTGCCATAATCGGAATAATCATCGTTGCTGTTGCCGTATTTGACGTGATTTCCGTTAAAAATTTAACAAACACCGTGACAATCAAGATAAGAACAATAAAGCTAACTCCATCAAGGATAGTTAATTGCTCTCCCATCCAAGTTGCAAGACCACTCTCACGGAACCCAGCCGCAATTGCTAAGCCTCCCCCAAACAGTAGTAAAATACCCCAAGGTAATTGTTTCGTCGAACTCCAGTCAAGTAAGAATGTGCCTCGTTTACTAAGGGAAGGAATAACAAATAATAAAGTGGCTGCTAAAAGGGCAATCATCGTATCATTTAAGCCAGGAATAAAGTTTTGCCAAATAAACGAACTTGTCACCCACATAAAGGCCGCAAATGAAAATACGCCTAACACCATTTTTTCTTCATAACTAATCTTACCTAATTCTTGTTTTTGTTTATGGATCAGTTCTTTTCCACCTGGTAATTGCTTCATTTTCACTGGAAACGCAACTTTAACGAGATAGAACCAAGTGACTGCCATTAAAATAATCGCTAGTGGTGTAGCAAATAGCATCCAACCACCGAAAGAAATTTGAATATCATATAACTGACTAACCACTCCAGCTAAAATCATATTTGGTGGTGTACCGATTAACGTACCAACTCCACCAATCGAAGCTGCAAACGCAATCCCTAACATTAAGCCTTTTCCGAAATTTTCTTCATAACGGATCTTACCGATTTTCGGATCTTTTGTATCGGCCGCTTGTTTAATAATCGCACTACCGATTGGCACCATCATCATTGCCGCTGCTGTATTAGAAATCCACATTGACAAGAAACCTGTCGCGACCATAAATCCTAGAATTAATCGATTCGTACTCGTTCCAACTAATGTAATAATCGTTACGGCAATTCGTTTGTGTAAATTCCATTTTTCCATTGCTAACGCAATTAAAAACCCACCTAAAAATAAAAAGATAATATTATTACCATAAGCGGATGTCACTGTTCCAGAGTCGAGAGCGCCTGTAATTGGCAGCAATAAAATAGGTAGTAATGATGCGACCGGAATTGGAATTGCCTCAGTAATCCACCACGTTGCAACCCATAACGTCGTTGCGAGCACTGCTCTTGCCTCAACAGCTAACCCCTCAGGTGTGAAAAATAATAACGTTAATGCAAATAGCATTGGTCCTGTGATAAGCCCGATAAGCTGAGTCTTTTTATACATCGGTTGTTTTTTAGGCTCTTGACCTTTTTGTTTTGTAGGCTCATCTACATATACTGGTTTTTCTTTGCGAGCCGTGCTTTCATTACGTAATGGCATTGAGAATGTCAGTATTTGTTTAACATTCGAATGTGATTTCCACATCTGATTCCAAACTGATGAAAAGTAACTCATTATTCATTCCCCCTAAGCTAAAATAAGTTAATGCATTTCACTGAAAACTACAGCCCCCACTGTACTTTTCTTTCGCACCCCTTTTGATAACGCTTTCAATTTTCTGTTTCTTTTATATTAACTGAAAATTCAAGAATATTTTATTTATGGTGATAATGTTTACTTTTGTTCGTTTTGGTCTAAAAAAAGGACTTTTCCTGTACAAAAATATAGACAACGTTATGTTCAAAAAGTGAGCCAATAAGGATAACCGCCAAAAAAAGGCTGTCCCAAAACAAAGTGTCAGACACCTGGCACCAAAATATAGACGGATAATAAATCTATACATCTATTTTCAGTAAGTGTTGCCTAGTGTCAGACACTTATGGGACAGCCCCTAATCATCGAAGGGCTCGAGCTAATTTTTTAGCTTTTCAACGAGTTCTACTAGCTCGCGATTTGCATCTTGAAGAAACATATCATAAACAGGTTGGAGCTTTTCTTTCCAAACTTCCTTCTCTTCATTGGTTAAATAATAGATCTCCATCTCTGAATCTCTTTCGATTTCGATTAACATCTTATTGTTCATCTGCTCGGCTTCTTGTAAAATCCATTTCGTCGTTTCGGCCATGGCCTCGTTTAATTGAGTTTGAATATCGTCGGGAAGTCCATTCCAAAAATCCTCATTCATTACGACCGTATACCCTAAAAAGCCATGATTACTAATCGTCATATAACGCTGCAACTCATACCAACGCCTGGAATATATATTCGAAATCGTATTTTCTTGACCATCAACTTCAAACGTCTCTAACGAATAGTACACGTCATTAAATGGAATAATGACCGGATTTGCATTTAATAATGTAAACTGTTTGTCAATAATTCGGCTTGGCATAATTCGAAAACGTTGATTGGCAAAATCATTGGGCTCAACAAGCGGCTTTTGATAGCTAGTCATTTGCTTAAAGCCATTACTCCATAGTGATAAACCTTTAACACCGCGATCATCTAGCATCGCTAACAACTGCTGACCGATGTTACCAGTAAAAGCTTCTTCAACATCTTTTAAGTGATCAAACAAAAAAGGCAGATCAAATAATTCCCATTCTGGAGCAATGTCGGTCATTTTTGAAAAACTAGGGGCAATCATTTGGATGTCGTTGCTTAGCAACGCCGTAAATTCTTCACTATCAGAAAATAATGCTCCGTTTGGAAAAACTTCCACTCTCACACGTCCAGCTGATTTCTCATTCATGATTTCCGCAAACTGTTGCGCCGCTAACCCTTTCGGAGTATTCTCGGCAACAACATGGCTAAAACGAATAACAATTTGTTCGTTCAAACCTTCCTGATCATCATCATAAAAAAGCTCTTCAGTTACAAACATATCCTTCATTAAAAAGAAAATGAACGTTCCTATTAATAATATAAAAATGGTACTCCAAAGAAAATATTTCATCGTCATCTCACGTTTCTATTATTTTTTTACTATTTTTATCGTACAAGATAATAATATAATAGTAAAATAAATGTTGAAAGTGCTTTAATTACATACAAAGGCAGCATGACGGCATTCCGTCACCATCTATTATGAAAAAATGTCGGTCGACTTTCTTTCGCTTCGCTGTAAAGCTGCTGACCGCGGGTCACATCATGGGACACTTCCTAGTAAATTCATCGTGCAGCTTTGCGACGAGTAACCGCAGGAGCACTCTCAGACGCTCGTTCATGAAATCATCCGCCTTTTTTCATACAAAACGCTTATAATATTTAATCGTTACCATATAAGCTGTAAAGATTAGCACTTTACTAACCAACTAACCAACTCTTACAAGAGAGGAGATTTTTATAATGCGCGTAACGATGCAAACGAAAATCACCATTTTAATACTATTCATCGTTAGTTTCTCCCTCTTATTGTCTGGCTTCGTCGTTATTTCTAATTTCATACATTCAAAAGAAGTAGAATTAAAACGACAGTCTTTTGTCGCTGCGAGAACGGTTGCTGGTCTTTCAGAAGTT
This sequence comes from Anaerobacillus sp., assembly GCA_007118195.1. Taxonomy (GTDB): domain Bacteria; phylum Bacillota; class Bacilli; order Bacillales; family Anaerobacillaceae; genus Anaerobacillus. Next base: position 3,647 of record SKSA01000204.1, read on the forward strand.
TCTAGCAATCTCACAAACGGCGCATCGCACAATGAAGCCATTAATCAAATTGTTGAGCCGATCCGCATCACCCATAATGCCGACTATATCGTCGTCCTTGATATGGAACGCATTCGTCATTCCCATCCTGTTCCATCGATGATCGGAAAAATTTCTCTGGGAAGTGATGAAAATCCGGCTTTTGCCGAACATACTTATACGACAAAAGCACGTGGCGAAGCTGGAACGGCGATCCGCGCTTTCGCTCCGATTGTAAACGACGAACATCAACAAGTTGGAGTGGTCATTGCAGGCTTCTTACTTCCTACGTTTATTGAAGTTCTTGCAAGCTTAAAAAAGGAAATCTTATTAACTTCTAGTCTTTCATTATTGTTCGGTGGCTGGGGGGCCTTGATGCTTGCTTATCATATTAAAAAGCAAATGTTTCATTTAGAGCCTGACGAGATCGCTAAAATACTAGTCGAGCGTACCGAAACATTTAATGCGATGCAAGAAGGGTTTATTGCGATTGATTCTAGCGAAAAAATTACGATTTTTAACAACAAAGCTAAATCGATGTTTATGATTGATGAAGAGGTCGTCGGAAGACAAATTCGTGATATTATCCCTGATACCGTGCTACCGAAAATATTACAAATGGATACGCCATTTTTTAATAAAGAGATCCAAGTCCAAAGCCTAAATGTATTGAGTAGCCACATTCCACTCAAAGTGAATAATGATGTGGTCGGTGCAGTCGCTATTTTTCAAGATTTAACAGAAATGAAAAAACTCGCTGAGGAATTAACAGGAGTGAAAGCCTTTGTAAGTGCACTTCGAGTTCAAAACCATGAACATATTAATAAATTACATACGATCGCTGGATTAATTCAATTAGGCAATAAGGAAAATGCCTTAAACTACGTTTTACAAGAAACGGATGAACAAAGTGAATTAACCCGCTTTTTAAGTAAAAATATGAAAGATGATAGTATTTCAGGGTTATTATTAAGTAAAGTGAGCCGTGGTAAAGAGCTCGGAATTATGGTCAATATCAACAGACGCAGCTTGTTAACATCGTTTCCAAAAGGACTTGACCACCATGACTTTGTGATTATTTTAGGGAACTTAATCGAAAATGCTTTTGACTCTTTTCAAAACGTCGCTCATGACGATAAAGAAATATTTGTAAGCATCGAACAATCTGAACAGACACTTACGATTTTAGTGGAAGACAATGGCTGCGGTATATCTCCTGAGAATGTTGAGGATATTTTCGCGGAAGGTTTTTCAACGAAAAATGGAAAAAATCAAGGGATCGGCCTACATTTAGTAAAGCAAATCGTCCAAAATGGCAACGGTACCATCGACGTAGAAAGCGAACCTAATGAAGGAACTACTTTTGTGATAACGTTTGAGCGATAAAACATTTGGGACTAATTTCGTAAACAACGATTGCTTTTCAACCAATCATTGAAAAGAGATGGTTTTGGATAGATAACAATCACTTTATAAATTATATTGGGCCCCCTTAACTTTTTAGATCTTATTGAAGTTAGACATAATGCTATTTAACAAAGAGGTGAAGCGTATGTTAAAAGAAACCGTAAATGTCCTTTTAATCGAAGACGATCCGATGGTACAAGCAGTAAATCGAAAGTATATCGAACAACTCGAAGGATTTAAAATCATTGGAACGGCTTCTAACGGAATTGAGGGCATCGACTTAATTAGAAAACTCAATCCCGATTTAGCGATTATCGACGTCTATATGCCCAACCAAGACGGCTTAGAAACATTGAAGCAACTTCGCTCAGAAGGATATAAAACCGACATTATCATGATTACGGCAGCGAGCGATCTTGAAACTGTGAAATACGCTTTACAGCATGGTGCCATTGACTACATCGTTAAACCTTTTACATTTGATCGAATTCAGCAAGCATTTGAAAATTACCTTACACTTCAAAGCCAATTTAAGAAAAATAAAGACGTCACACAAGCTGAACTTGATACGATGTTGTTTCAAATCGAACGAAAAAAAGGCAGCACTCTCCCAAAAGGGTTAAACGCTGTAACGTTAGAAAGAGTGTCCGACTTTTTGAAAAAAGAAAAAA
>SKSA01000023.1 GCA_007118195.1 Anaerobacillus sp.
CGGTTCAACTTAACTAGATGCAGTATCATTGTAACGCTGAATCAGCCTTATGAAATTCATTAAGTTTAGAAAACATATCGAACTATTGTTGTGATCACACTGTTAATACTCGGTACATTTACTTGAAGAAAATACATTAACCAGAGTGTAAAACTTAGTAAAAAAATTGCTACATATACAGCTAATAATTTTCTTTGATTTTTTTTACCTATTTCTTTTCTATCAAAACTAGCCAAAACAAAAAAAGTAACACCGAGAAAAAATATATTCAATTTGCAAAAACTCCTTTATGAAGGTCTTCAAAAGTCTAGTAACTATAGCTGCGTTGGCTCACTTCTGTAAAAGACTGCTTATGTGCCACTTCGTTTACTCCTTCTATTACTCATCGCACAGCCGCAAGGAAGCTAGTTTGTTCTTCAAGCTTCGCAACCTTGTTCTTTTTGTCCATGATTATTTCTTTTTTGAACACTTTCTTTGATTATTTAATTTTATTTATCGTTGGATCTATAATAAGTCCTGTACGACGAATGTTTGCATCTACATGAACTTCTAATTTTACATCTTCAAGATAAGTCCGCTCCTCATCTTGAATCTCCTTCCATAACTTTGGTCGCTTTCTTCTAATTTCCCGACCGATGCCATAGACATCTGCACCAAGCTCAGACGTTTCATTAAATGTAGTCTGAATCATTTCTTGAACTCTTTTTTTAATTAAACCTTCAATTTTACTAATATTTTTCGGATCTAACAAATCGATTGCACAGGATTGATCAATAATATTCCCCTCGAGGAAAATATTCATTGTTACAGTTGGCTTCTCATTTGAAAAAGTTAAAGATTTTTCACTTTCAAAATCAGTTACACGAAATGTTATATGGTGAGTTTCCCCATTCGGACAAACTGTCGAAATTACTCCTCGTTTATACTCATTATTTGCCATCTGAACAGCATCATCAATATCTGTTGAAATATAACCAATCAACTGATCCTTCTTCATGATCGCCGTTCCAACCATTTGGTAAGTTTCAATCTCCCCGCGAATTTTTTTTAAAGAAATAACATCAATTGTCCCATCAATTCCTGGAGTAGACAATATACTAGAAAGATTTGAAAGCTTTAATTTACTCAAGGGAATATTTCGGATTTCAGCAGTATCAATAAAAGAAGCCATTGATCTTGCTGGCATCTCACCTAATTCAATCGTTTGATTAAGAAGATCCTCTGCTTTGTCCCTTGTAACAACTACATAAGATCCGGCTCGACTACCACGATCTCTTGTAAACCAACTAATTACCTGGCCTACCCCCTCTTCGGCTATCGCTTCGTTAAAAATAACAATTTGTAAATGTGGCCAATATAGTCGTCTAGGTGATATATTATTTAACTCATTGATTGCATCGCCAACTGTCCTTTCACTAGAAGTTATACTCCATGTCATCAATCCACCTTCTCCAGTCTGCTCTGCTTGTGGTTTAATCACTTGAGCAGTTACAGAATATCGATCCCCTTGTTTATCTATACCTACCCCAATTACAATAGCTACTTCATCAATTTCTTGTTTATTCCAGCAACCTACTACTACTAAACAAAATAAAAGAAGTAAAAAGATTTTTATTAGTTTCACTATATTTTCACCCTTACTTAATGAATTTCATAATGCTGATTCAGCGCCACTCATATACTACATCTAGTTGAGTTGAATCGCTCTCAACTAGATGTAGATTGAGGTGGCTCATTTATTGGTATTATGAAATTCACTCCCTTACTACTTATTAGAATCTTTTTGCTTATTTTTACCAACTACTTCTTCTGGACGAAACTTTTTGTTTTTTAACTGAGTTCGAATTAATGTATCTGATATATCTTGCTTATGAAAAGGGCTAAATGGTGCAAGATAAGGTACTCCTAAAGAACGTAACGTATTTAAATGTACAAACAAAAATATTAAACCTAACATAAAACCAAAGCCACCAAGTATTGCCCCTAAAAAAATTAGCACAAAGCGTATCAACCTAGCAGCAATTGCGAGACTATACGATGGGGTACAAAATGATGAAATAGCCGTTAATGCAACAACAATTACGGTTCCTGCACCGACGAACCCTGCCTCAACAGCTGCTTGTCCTAAAACCAAACCGCCAACGATACTAACTGCTGAACCAATCGATTTAGGTAACCGTAATCCTGCCTCTCTTAGGATCTCAAATACTAACTCCATTAAAAGTACTTCTACAGCAACAGAAAATGGTACACCTTCACGCTGTCCTGCAAAAGTAATTAGTAATGCCGTAGGAATCATTTCTTGGTGATATGTCTGTAAAATTATATAAAATGCTGGTAAAGCAATTGATATTAAAAAAGTTATTATTCTTAAAATTCTTAAAAAAGTTGCGATGTCATATCGTTGATAATAGTCTTCGTTTGAGCTCAAAAATAAATTCATGGTTACAGGAGCTAATAACGCTATCGGCGTTCCCTCGGTGAGAATTGCTATTCGACCTTCCAATAAGCCCCCAGCTATTTGATCTGGTAGCTCCGAATCAAAAATGGTTGGAAATGGAGTGTACCCATGATCATCTTCAAGAAATTCCTGTAAATAATAAGATTCTAATACAGCATCAATCTCAATATCTCCTAATCGTTGTTTTATCTCTGTAACAAGTTCTTTTTTAGCAATTTCGTCAATGTAAACAATCGCTACAGAAGTGTTTGTTTCTTTACCAATTGTGATAATTTCAACACGAAATTTATCATTATTAATTCTCTTTCTTAGTAAACCAATATTCGTATTTAAGGACTCGTTGAAAGCCTCATGGGGGCCACGTACTACCTCTGTATTGGCTGGTTCTGATACTGCTCTTCGCTCTCCACCTTCTGTCTCTGCTATAAAACCTGCTTCAATATTCTCAACAAATATGACCGAATTTCCTGATAAAAGCTTTTCAATTGCCTCTTTTATAGAGAATATTTTTACATGAGATATAAATAATTCCCTTATATTTTGGTCATTGACGGTGGCTTCATTTCCTTGTAAATGATCTACACACTCTTTTACGATAGTTTCTTCTATAAATTGCGTATCAGCTAAAGTATCAAAATACATAATTGCTATTTTTATTTGTTCATCATTACGAAATTCACGAACTGTTAAATCACTACTGTCTCCGAGTGTTGCTTTTATTTCAGAAATTTTTTCTGAAAATGTTTTATTCAAAAATTGGTCATCTTTTTGCGGTATATTAGATTGTCGGTTTTTAGTATTAGACATCTTGACTTCTTGCCTTTACAGTTTTCAATTGAATAGTCGAAAACATAAATAATATTGTAGGTAGTAGAACGCCAATTAAGTTTGCGTAATACGGATAGATATCCTTAAAAAAACGATAAATTTCAATAAAGTTTTCACTGATTTGTAAGGAAACGATAATTAATAATGCACCTATTGGAATAATTAAAGGTTTATAATCACTTAAATTAAAAAGCTTTGCTACACCTAAGCTAGTTGCAAAGAGATGAAGCGCTATTTTTGCAAAAGATCCAATTGACCATAGCATTATCCCCAGTAAATCTAGCCGCTGCAAATCCCCTATTGATAAATCACGCAACAATTGAAAACTCGGAAACAAAAAGCCTACTCCTCTTTCACCACCATAAACAGCAACTGGTGCTGTGATCGGACCTAAGAATAAAATGATCAGAATAACGCTAGTCAATAAACTATAGCGCTTTAAAGATTTTCGATCATATATATATGGAAAAATCATTCCTGCAATTACAAATGTACTAAAAAGCGAAGTCAAGCTTATTGCCCCCAATAATACCGGCTGCATCCCAAACTCAAGAATTGGTAAAAGGTTTCGATAGTCCTTCTCTGGCAATGTCATCATAGATGCCATTATCCCAATTATGATTAAAATCACTAAAGAAATTTGATTAGTTCTAACAAGAACTTCCAAACCTTGTCGCACTGTGTATACCGCTAATGCAATCATTAAAGTAAAATATACTAATATAGGAGTATCTGGTGTTATTGCTGTTGTGTAAAACTCCCCGAACCCTCGAATAGCTAAAGTTGCATCATGGAAAAAGTAAAAAATGAAAAATACAGAAAAAATTTTTCCAAGAGGTTTCCCTAAAATAACTTCCGAATACTCGACAATCGTTTGGTCTTGATAACGTAATGACAAACTTGTAATAATATAGATAATATAAATTAACGCAAAAAAAGATAATAAAACCGAGATCCAGCTATCTCTTCCTGAATGATTTAGAATTACAGGAATGAACAAGAGATGACCGGTAGCGGTTATACTTGTAATTAAAATCATTAAAGCTTGTGCAGTTGATATTTTGATGGAATTCATGAAGCACCTCTAGAACTGTGGAATTATTTGCCTTTTGATCACACACCTATAGCTTGTACAATAAGTAGTTAATTATTAACATTAAATTAAAAACCACCTCATCCGCGAAATTTACGGAGTGGGGTGGTTACGTATTAATTAAAAGTAATTGATCAAATTTGACCAATTGCTTTTTAAAATAAATATTTACCGTTTACTGGTGTATAGAAGCTATCTCAGCCTGCTCCTCACCTATTAATAGCTGTTTTCGATTACTAACAATGATAACAATCGCAAGTAAAAATGATAACCCGTCCGCAATTGGAAATGCCAACCAGATACCTTTTAATCCATAGAAATGTGGAAAGATTAACACGAATGGGATCAAAAAAATGATCTGTCTAGATAGTGATAAAATAAACACTATTTTAGCCTTTCCTAAAGCTTGAAACAACCCCGCTGTCACCATTTGAAAACCAATAATAGGAGTCAGCAGAAAGATAATTCTCATAGCTTCAGCGCCATCTTCAATAACAGCTTGATCAGTAGAGAAAATTCTCATCAGTGGTTCTGGAATAAGCATTACTATGATCCATATCGTTGCCACGCCAAATCCGATTTTTACAGTTTTATTTAAACGATCAAATAGCTTTGCACCAAAAATTACAACCTATGATTGGCTGCATCCCTTGAACAAGACCGTTGATCGGCATCATCGTAAAAGCAATTACACGTGAAATAATTCCAAAAATCGCTATTTGTAATTCAGTACTAATCGTAACAAGCATCCAGTTGACCGATACGAACATCAGGCTCCTCTTGGAACAGGGAAATCCTCCTTATTAAAAAATAGACTGATACATCTCCATGTGCTCTTTAGATAGCAAGTGGCAAGTGTCCACCAACGATTTAATATCGGGATCATCAACGTGCTGTAAAAAGAATTTAAACATGTGGTGAACCATTGATTCAATTAAGTATCCGTTCCAAAGGCTTGCCATTTCAACAGAAGTTAAACCTATACTCGAATGAGAAGTTACCATATTGTCGTTCATCTTAGCCCCACCTTTCGTTAATCAATCAATTTAATTATTCAGACTAACTATAGGGTTTGTAACCATGCATTCGATAACTTCATATAGCTCTCTCCAATTCTAGTAAACTTTTTTATTTTTAGGAAAGTCAGAGCTACTAAAATAAAAACCTTTTGAGTATAGCGTTTTAATTCATTTTGTAGCAACGTTGAAACGAAGCATTTTTCTAATATTCGAATAAACCTTAAGAACACGAAAACAAAAACAAATTCTAAAAAAGGAACCTTTTTATAGAAAAACAAAAATCCTCTTATCAGTTAACAATCATTTGATACCTGACAGGAGATTTTTTGGGATTTGAG
>SKSA01000193.1 GCA_007118195.1 Anaerobacillus sp.
AAGCTCATGCATAAAACCATGATAACGCATGGCACCATTTAAGATGAATAGGCGGGCGACTTCCTTGTCAAATCATCGTGCAGCTTTGCGACGAGTAACCGCAGGAGCACCTTCTAACGAATTTTAGAGGCTCGCTCGAAAAACTTAGCCAGCATAAATTGAAGCACTACCGAAAATAAATTTTAAATTGTACATTTTAAATTAACTCAGGGGGAAATTATGCAATCGTTTGAAAAATTACCTTTTAAGTATAATCGAAACAAATCTTTTATTGAGCAGCTCGGGGACTGGGTCGGTGATGTCTTTTATGATATTTTACCGGAAGCAGGCTTTGAAATTCGTGACGAACAAATTTTTATGGCTTATCAATTAGAGCGGTCTTTTACTGAAAAGAAAGCGATTTTTGCCGAAGCCGGAGTAGGAACTGGAAAGACGATTGCTTATTTACTTTATGCGATTTGTTATGCAAGATATATTGGTAAACCAGCGATTATTGCTTGTGCTGATGAAGCTCTGATTGAACAAATTGTTAAGCCTGAAGGTGATATTGCAAAGCTTTCAAAAATTCTACAATTAAATATTGATGTTCGACTTGCGAAAGCTCAAAATCAATATTTGTGTGTAGAAAAGCTCGAGAAATTAAAGGGAGATAACGAGCACGCTACGGTTTACGAAAATGTCTCTGATACGATCCCTAGTTTTGTTTATAGCAATGTCGGAATGCAGGAGTTTCACTTTTACGGTGATCGTAAAACCTATTCAGAACTTAGTAATGAACAATGGAAAAATATAAATTGGGATGCTTTTCAAGATTGTTCTGTCTGTGAAAAGCGTCATCGCTGTGGCATGACGCTAACGAGAGAACATTATCGCAAAGCAAGTGATTTAATTATATGTTCTCAAGATTTTTATATGGAGCATATTTGGACATATGAATCTAGAAAAAGAAAGGGACAATTACCGTTTTTACCAGAAGCGAGTAGTGTCATATTTGACGAGGGGCATTTATTAGAAATTGCCGCACAAAAAGCTTTAGCCTATCATATACGCCACGATCTTTTAGAAGAAATTTTGGAAAGGTTACTTGAAAATGATGTTCGTGAAGAAGTAGCATTTTTGGTAGAGGATATTATTTCTCGAAGCTTCTATTTATTTCAATTAATAGAAAATAATATCACGAATATAAAAGGTTCTAGTCGGTTCGAACTGCAAATTAATTCTGAAATCATTTCTGAAATTAAACAATTTAAAAAGCTGCTGGCTTCACTTGAGGATGCATTAGTATTTGAAAGTGAATTATATACAATCGAAGAGTACCAATTGAAAATTGTTGAGGAGCATCTTGACATGCTTCAATATGCGCTATCTCTTTTCGAAGAAAAAACAAATGTCGTTACATGGGTAACGAAAGAAGATGAAGTGACTAGTTTAGTGATCATGCCTAATTTAGTAGAGGATGTTTTACAAGAGAAAGTGTTTGCAAAGAAAATTCCTTTCATCTTTTCATCTGCGACCTTATCTGCAAATGGAGACTTTAGTTATTTAGCAGCAAGTCTTGGAATTAAAGATTATTTATCGTTTACTGTTGATTCGCCATTTAATTATAAAGATCATATGAAGGTAGAACTTCCGAATTTGAATAAAGTAGAAAAGCGAGCAGCGGTTTTAAATATTTTAAAGGAAACGCAGGGGAGAAGCTTGCTCTTATTTAATGATGCTGAAGAACTACAATCATTTAAAGATGCAGCTATTAACGACGAAGCGTTTCAATCTTATAAGTTTTTATTTGAAGGTGATCAGGAACTTAGTAGTATTGTCAAGAAGTTTCAAAATGAAGAAAAAACATGTCTTTGTGCCATTCATTTATGGGAAGGGTTAGATATCCCTGGACCTTCACTTTCTAGTGTGATCATTTGGTCGTTGCCATTTCCACCAAAGGATCCAGTTTTTAATGGGAAAAGGAAAAATACTGTGGATCCGTATCATGAAGTTGATTTACCATACATGCTACTCAGGTTAAGGCAAGGCATTGGGAGGTTAATACGAACAAGCTCAGATAAAGGGATTGTCGCTATCGTTGACGAGAAGTTATCGCATGATGACGAACTATACGATCAAGTATCTGCTGTATTACCAAAAGAAGTGTCAATTATAAGAACTTAATATAATTTACGCTATTCCTATAGTTACAAATGTTCGTACGTATGGTATACTACAATTAGTATTTTACTTAAAATTGTGTTGCTACTATTCTGATCGAAAAGAGTAGTGGCTTTTCTTTACTATTTGTGTAAGTGCTTAATTGAATAGTAAAATGAGAGACTAAAATAGTATTAAACAGAGACAGTCCTTCAAATTAATGATTTTACGAAGGTATAGGGGGAACGAAAGATGGATGAAAAGCGTTTGCTTGATAAGTTAGGACGCCCACTTCGTGATTTGAGAATATCAGTAACTGACCGTTGTAATTTTCGTTGTAGCTATTGTATGCCAGCGGAGATATTTGATAAAAATTTTAAATTTCTTCCAAAAGACGATGTCCTTACTTTTGAAGAGATTACTAGACTTTCGAATTTATTCGTACGAGCTGCTGGTATAGAAAAATTACGAATCACAGGTGGGGAGCCTTTAGTTCGTAAAGATATTGCAGATTTAATTCGTATGCTATCAACAGTTAAAGGGATTAAAGATATTGCGATGACAACCAATGGGGCTCTTCTAGCGAAGCATGCTAAAGCCCTTAAAGAAGCAGGCTTACATCGTGTAACGATTAGTTTAGATTGTTTAGATGATGAAAGGTTTCGGAAAATTAATGGACGCAACGTAGGTGTTGACCAAGTTTTCGCAGGAATTAGCGCAGCCCAAGAAGTTGGGTTAGGTGTGAAAATCAACATGGTCGTTCAACGAGGTGTCAATGATAACGACATTATTCCAATGGCGCGTCATTTTAAAGATACGGGTATCATTTTACGTTTCATTGAATTTATGGATGTAGGGAATTCAAATGGTTGGAATTTAGACGATGTGATTTCGAAAAAGGAAATTTTTGAACGCATCAATAAAGAAATGCCGTTACAACCAATTAAACCGAACTATGAAGGCGAAGTTGCGACAAGGTTCCGTTTCAAAGATAGTGAGAACGAAATCGGTATCATTTCATCAGTGACAGATGCCTTTTGCTCTACATGCTCAAGGGCACGTTTATCTGCTGACGGGAAACTAGTAACTTGCTTATTTGCTGCAGGTGGACATGATTTAAGAGATTTGTTACGTTCAGGAGCTAGTGACGAAGAAGTGATCGATCGAATGGCTAAAATTTGGGGCCATCGCCACGATCGCTACTCTGAAGAACGATTACAAAATACGGATAAAAAACAAATCCGTAAAATTGAAATGTCACAAATTGGTGGATAAACAAAAGAGGCTGGGACAAAACAAAGTGTCAGACACCGCTCGGCACCGAATATAGACATATGATAAATCTGTCCGTCTATATTTAGTAGGGTCCGCGTGGTGTCAGACACTTTTGTCCCAGCCTCTTTTTTATGTTTAGGGTGAGCTGTCAGTCTGATACGGACATCTGTTCCTTGATTTTTGTCTTCCGAAACTGCTTGTGGTGAATCTTTAACTGTTAACTATTTGGATTGTCTAAATCATTAATATTAGGATTTTCAAAGGTGACATAATTTAAATCTTCATCAAAATCAATAACCATCCCATTAAGATACCAAAAATCCTCTTCCGCAACAAAAAACTGTATCCCATCTACCGTTGTAACATATGCATTTTTCGAAGGTTGTTCTTTAGCTACCCCAACAGAAAATCCTCCCGATCCACAACCACCTACGCGGACATATAATCTTAAAGAATCTCCAGCTTTTAAATCCATTTCGCTTTTATATAAATCAACCGCTTTTTTGCTAATTTGTAATTCCATTATTAAAAACTCCTTTTCACATAATAGTTTATTTATATCATATCCCACTTGTATTAAAAAGTAATTGAGACCGGGAGACGATTTACCGTCACCAACTAACCACTAACCAACAAAACAATTACCATAGTAATTTTGTAATGAAATGAAAGCTTATTGCAAAAAATATTTCTCGTAAAGAAGGAGGGCGGTTTATCAATAGAGAATTAGTTAGACGAGAGAAGAAAGGGAGTGTTATTTATGTCTACAAATATAAAAAAAGTAGAGAAATCATTTACAAGTTTTGTGAAAAAAATGGAAAGTTATAACGAAGCGATCTCACTAATGTTTTGGGATCTGCGAACTGGCGCACCAAAAAAAGGAGTAGAACAACGGTCAGAAACGATTGGGATGTTATCTTCTGAAGTTTTCAATATGAGCGTTTCTGATGAAATGGGTCAATATTTAGAAATCTTATCAGCACCTGAAGCTCAAGGGGAGCTATCAGAAATTACGAAAAAGCTCGTAGAAGAAAGTAAAAAAGAGTTTGACAAAAATAAAAAAATCCCTGCAGATGAATATAAAGAATTTGTTATTTTAACTTCGAGAGCAGAATCAGCTTGGGAAGAAGCGAAAGAAAACGCAGATTTTAATAGCTTCGCACCATATTTAGAAAAAATCGTTGCTTACTTACGCAAATATGTAGAGCGTATCGGTTATGAAGGACATCCTTATAATGCTTTATTAGATGATTATGAACCTGGTGTAACGGTCGATGTACTGGATCGAGTTTTCGGTGAATTAAGGGAAAAATTAGTACCGCTCGTAAATGCAGTCACAGAATCACCAGCCCAACCGAAAACAGACTTTTTATTTGATCACTTTCCTAAAGAAAAACAACAAGGGTTTTCATTAGAAATTTTAAAGCAGCTACAATACGATTTTGATGCAGGGCGCCTTGATACGACGGTGCACCCTTTTGCCGTAGCCATCAACCGTAATGATGTTCGTGTTACGACGAAATACGATGAAAAAGATTTCCGTACGGCTGTTTTTGGCACCATCCATGAGTGCGGACATGCCCTTTATGAACAAAATATTTCTGAGGAGTTAATTGGCACACCGCTTTGCGATGGAACGTCAATGGGAATTCACGAGTCACAGTCTCTATTTTGTGAAAACTATGTCGGGCGTAACTATTCTTTTTGGAAAAAGAACTATAGCCTCTTAAAAGAGTATTCTAATGGGCAATTTGAAGATATAACTTTAGACGATTTTTACAAAGCCATCAATGTAGCTGGACCATCATTAATTCGCATTGAAGCAGATGAAATGACGTATTCTCTTCATATCATTTTGCGTTATGAAATTGAAAAAGCGCTGATTAAAGGTGAAATTGAAGTAGAAGATTTACCGCAAATTTGGAATGATAAGATGGAAGAGTATTTAGGGGTCCGTCCAAGTCACGATGGTGAAGGAGTACTTCAAGATGTACACTGGTCTGGTGGGGCTTTAGGTTATTTTCCATCATACGCTTTAGGCTATATTTATGCTTCGCAAATTAAAAATAAAATGAATGAAGATATTCCGAATTATGATGAGTTAATGGAAGAAGGAAATTTCTCGCCAATTAAAGAATGGCTGAACCAAAATGTCCACCAGCACGGAAAGATGAAAAAGCCATTAGAAATCATCGAAGATATTACCGGTGAAGGCTTAAACCCAAAATACTTAATCGAGTATTTAGAGAAAAAGTATAAGTC
>SKSA01000157.1 GCA_007118195.1 Anaerobacillus sp.
AAGAAATTACTTCTTGTTTGCTTTGTTCATCTGCTTGTTTCCAGTAAACTTCAAACAAAACCCCTAAACCTGGTAGCATTTTTTCTTCGCCACTTTGCATTGCATCAGCAATGGTTGCTTTTACATCTTCTTCAGTACTATTTTGTACATTTTGTAAAATCGCGCCGCGTAAATTAAATCCCATCTTTACTCACTCCTTGTGATAAAATAAATCTTAATTGCTATTCAGTTATAGTATGACAATAATTGGACGAAAATATTTATATATTAATGAATCATAATTCAATATTATCGCCATTAAGTGTCTATATGTAGTTGCGTTAAACCGTTCGCAACTACATATAGTTTGATATGGCTCAATTTAGGTAATTATGAAATTCACTCATATAATTTGAATTTAAATAGTTGTGTTGGTTTCACAAAGTCTATGGTGTCCAATCATACTATCACAACTCAAAACTCAAAACTCAACACTCAACACTCAAAACTCAAAACTCAAAACTCAAAACTCAAAACTCAAAACTCAAATAAAAGGAGCAAAAAATGGAACGGATTGAATCAGTAAAAAATGCAAAAATTAAGTCGGTTAAAAAATTACATACTAGAAAAGGAAGGGAAAAGCTAGGGAGCTTTTTAATCGAAGGGGAACATTTAGTTGAAGAAGCGATTGAAGCAAACGTCATAATTAATGAAATTTTCGTAGAAGAAAGCTTTCAAATTCCCAAAAAGTGGGAGTTAACGAATATTCCTATTTACCTTGTACCTGATAAAGTAATGAAGGAAGTTTCTGAAACCGAAACGCCTCAAGGAGTTGCAGCGGTATGCGAACTTTTAGGTAGAAAGCCATTAACGGTTCAAGAGGATGGGAAGTATTTATTAATTGATCAAGTACAAGACCCAGGAAATTTAGGCACAATCATTCGTACCGCAGATAGCGCAGGCTTGTCAGGAGTGATTTTAGGGGCCGGCACGGTTGACGTCTACAATAGTAAAGTAATTCGCTCTACGCAAGGTTCCTTATTTCACCTTCCAGTTGTGAAAGCTGATTTAGTTGAATGGGTTGAGAAGTTACAAAAGGACAATATTCCAATCTACGGAACTGCTTTAAATGAAAATGCAAAAGTGTATAATCGTGTGCCTGCACAACAAAGTTTTGCTCTCATCGTCGGAAACGAAGGAAGTGGATTGTCTGAGCAACTACTGAAATTAACAACAGACAATTTATATATCCCTATTTACGGAAAAGCAGAATCACTTAACGTATCTATTGCGACAGGCATCTTACTTTATCATTTAAGAAAGTAAATGCTTCCTAGAAAAGCTTTCACAACTCAAAACTCACAACTCACAACTCAAAATTATAATAAGATTTGCCTTCTAGTCAAAAATAAACTATAATTAATTTCGAATTTCATAATTAAAAAACTAGGAAAGAGAGTAGTAAATTGCAAAAACGTCATCATAGGGAGGGAATGCCTTAGACTGAAAGCATTTCTATGATAGTCGCAATTGAATTCACTCTGGAGTTGGCACCGGAACATAGAAGAACCTTTCTATTAAGGCTGCGTCGGTCATAGACCGTTATCAAGATTGAGTGAACGATTTTTATTGGAATCGTTAATTAGGGTGGTACCGCGAAGTCTTCGTCCCTTTCTAGGATGAGGGCTTTTTTGTGTGGAAAAGTTGGTTAGTTGACTAGTCGTTTGTTGGTTCGGCAATCGCCTGAATTTTACATGCAAGGTGGTGATGGGAATACTGTCATGATGGCTTTGTTTTAAAATGGGTTCTAGCGAACAACTGTCATGACACAAAAAGGTAAATACTTTGCTAAATGAGTGAATTTCATAATTACCTAAATTAAGCCATATCAAACTATATGTAGTTGCGAACGACTTAGCGCAACTACATATAGATACTTATTGGCGATAATATTGAATTATGAAATTCATTAAAATATAAAGGAGGAAAAATTGATGCAAGAACGTTTAAAAGAACTACAGCAAGAAGCGTTAAATCAAATTGAAGCAGCAGAGTCATTAAAAGAACTGCAAGATGTTAAAGTTTCTTACTTAGGAAAAAAGGGTCCAATTACTGAAGTATTAAGAGGAATGGGGAAGTTATCTGCTGAGGAACGACCGGTTATTGGTCAAATGGCAAATGACGTTCGTGGAGTAATCTCTGATCAGCTTGAAGAAAAAGTAGCGAAGCTAGAAGAATTAGAAGTAGAAAAAAAATTAGCAAATGAAAGTATTGATGTTACTTTACCAGGGCGACCAACAAACACTGGATCAAGACATCCACTAACAGCAGTAGTTGAAAATATTGAAGATATTTTTATTGGAATGGGCTTTGAAGTAGCAGAAGGTCCAGAAGTAGAGACAGATTACTATAACTTTGAAGCATTGAATTTACCAAAGGAGCATCCAGCACGTGATATGCAAGACACGTTCTACATTACGGAAGAACTTTTGCTTCGAACGCATACTTCACCAGTTCAAGCGAGAACAATGGAGAAATTCGATGGACAAGGCCCGGTTAAAATCATCTGTCCCGGAAAAGTATTCCGTCGTGACGATGATGATGCAACACATTCACATCAATTTATGCAAGTAGAAGGCCTTTACATAGACGAGGATGTTCGGATGAGTGATTTAAAAGGAGTATTATTGGAGTTTGCGAAAAAGTTTTTCGGTCCAGATCAAAAAATCCGCTTACGTCCGAGCTTTTTCCCATTCACAGAGCCTTCAGTAGAAGTGGATATTTCTTGTGTCATGTGTAAAGGTGATGGTTGCCGTATTTGTAAAGATACAGGTTGGATTGAAGTGTTAGGTGCAGGTATGGTTCATCCTCGCGTGTTAGAAATGGGTGGATTTGACTCGAAAAAATACTCAGGATTTGCGTTTGGAATGGGTGTCGAACGTTTAGCGATGTTAAAATACGGTATCGATGATATTCGTCATTTTTACTTGAACGATAAAAGGTTTTTAGAGCAATTTAAACGAGCTTAAAAAGAATAATTTGAACAAGATTTTAATTTATATTTTCAATTTTAAAAAACTGTCTAGCTCCAGGCGCGAGCGACTCGAGGTCAAATATCCTTCCAGAAAATAAGTGAGAAATGCACACTTTTTCTGAAAGAACATTTGCTTGTCGCCGCTAGTCAGGTGCCTTGGGCTTTTCCTAAGAGGAGGAAACAATCGTGTTAGTATCTTTCAATTGGCTTAAAGAATATGTCCAGCTTAGTGACATTACAGCAGTAGATTTAGCAGAGCGATTAACGAGAAGTGGTGTAGCTGTTGATATTGTTCATCCATTAAATAAAGGGGTTAAAAATGTTGTTGTCGGACATGTTGTGAAACGTGAACAACATCCTGATGCAGATAAACTTAGTTTATGTCAAGTTGACATTGGCGAAGAAGAATTAGTCCAAATCGTTTGCGGAGCGAAAAATGTAGCTCAAGATCAAAAGGTTGCGGTAGCAAAAGTAGGAGCAGTCCTACCTGGAAATTTCAAAATTAAAAAAGCAAAACTTCGCGGTCAAGCTTCACATGGAATGATTTGTTCACTTCAAGAACTTGGGGTAGAAGCAAAATTTGTTCCTAAAGAAGTTTCGGAAGGGATTTTTGTTTTCCCACAAGACGTGGAGGTAGGCATAGATGCACTACAATACTTAAATCTCGATGACGAAGTGTTAGAGCTGGATTTAACACCAAACCGTGCAGACTGCTTAAATATGATCGGAGTGGCTTATGAAGTTGGAGCGATCTTAAGTCGAGAAATTGATGTTCCAACACCGACATTACAAAAATGTGAAGAAAAATCATCGGATTTCATTCAAGTTCGTGTTGAAGCGTTAGAAGACAACCCAATGTATCGAGCGATGGTTATTAAAGACGTGAAAGTAGCATCATCACCGTTATGGCTTCAAAATCGACTAATGGCTGCAGGAATTCGCCCGATTAGTAATGTTGTTGATATTACAAATTATGTTTTATTAGAATATGGACAACCACTCCATGCCTTTGACTATGATCGTTTTGGCTCAAAGGAAATTGTTGTTCGTAAGGCGACAGAAGGAGAAGAAATTATTACATTAGACGATGCGACTCGTAAGCTTTCAAAAGAACACCTAGTTATTACTAATGGTATAGAACCAGTGGCAGTAGCTGGTGTTATGGGTGGAGCGAAATCGGAAGTTAATGATGACACAACAACGGTTTTACTTGAAGCAGCTTATTTTAAAGGAGCAACTGTAAGAAAAGCTTCCAAAGATTTAGGATTACGAAGTGATTCTAGTGTTCGTTTTGAAAAAGGGATTGATCCTAACCGTGTTTCATTAGCAGCCGAGCGAGCAGCACAAATGATTTGTGAATTAGCAGGTGGAGTGATTTTAGAAGGTTGTGTTGAGGTAAAAGAGCTTGATGCAAAACCGTTACCTGTTGATATTTCAGTTTCACGTTTAAATGATGCTTTAGGGACAGAGTTAACTGCAGAAGTGGTTGGAAATATCTTTAAACGATTACAGTTCATCTATTCACAAAACGAAGATATTTTTACCGTATATATTCCAACGAGAAGACCAGATATTACGATTGAAGCGGACTTAGTGGAGGAAGTGGCTAGATTATACGGCTATGATCATATTCCGACAACGTTACCAGTAGGGCTTACAACAGCTGGTTCGCTGACACCGAGCCAACTACGTCGTCGAAACGTTCGTCGTTACTTAGAAAGTGTTGGGTTAAATCAGACGATTACGTATTCATTAACAAGCTCAAGTAAGGCAAAAGGCTTTGGTGACGCTCTAGAAAATGTCACCCCAATTCGCCTAGCAATGCCAATGAGTGAAGACCGCAGTACGTTAAGAACGAGTTTAATCCCACACGTTTTAGATGTAGTTCAATACAATCACAATCGTAAAATTGAAGATGTTGCAATTTATGAGGTAGGTTCAATTTTCTTATCAGAGGAAACGGAACTAACAAAGCAGCCAACAGAAAAAGAAATGCTAGCAGGCGCTGTTACTGGGACTTGGCAAAGTCATTTGTGGCAAGGCGAGAAAAAGAAAGTGGATTTCTTTGTAGCTAAAGGGGTATTGGAAGGGTTATTTGACCAACTTGGGATCACTGAAAGTATTCGATACGCGTCAGTGAAAAAAGATAGCTTACACCCTGGCAGAACGGCAGCGATTCTTTTAAATGGGGAGGAAATTGGCTTTGTAGGTCAAATTCACCCAACACTTCAAAAAGAACTGGATTTAAATGAAACGTATGTATTCCAATTAGATTTACAAGCTGTTCTCCAATCTGGGGAGCAAGAAGTTTTTTACGAGCAAGTTCCTAAATACCCGGCAATTTCTCGTGACATTGCTCTTGTAGTTGCTGATAATACTAAATCTCAAGAAGTAGAGGATGTCATTAAAAGCAACGGTGGTAAACTGTTAAAATCTGTTCAATTATTTGATTTATATCAAGGTGAAAAAATGGAAGAAGGCCATAAATCATTAGCGTTTTCTTTAACATACTTTGATCCGGAAAAAACATTAACAGATGAAGAAGTAACGAACGTTCATAACAAAGTACTTGAAGGACTAAAGGAAAAGTTAGGTGTAACATTACGAGCTTAGTTTGAT
>SKSA01000324.1 GCA_007118195.1 Anaerobacillus sp.
AATTCATTTCGTAATGCTGCAACTACTTTCCCAGTAAAAGTATCATCTTCTAAAGAACGGTAACGCATCATTAACGATAGGGCGATGACTGGAGCAGCAACTTGTAAATCAAGAGAAGTTTCTACTGTCCATTTCCCTTCACCAGAAGAATTCATAATTCCGCGAATTTCATCAAGTTTCGGATCTTTCGAGAACGCTGATTGTGTTAATTCCATTAACCACGATCGAATGACTGAGCCGTTGTTCCAAACCTTTGCTACTGCCTCATAATCATAGTCAAACTCACTTTTTTCGAGAATATCGAACCCTTCGGCAATGGATTGCATCATCCCGTATTCGATCCCATTATGGATCATCTTAAGGAAATGCCCACTTCCTACCGGTCCTGTATACATGTAACCATTCTCAATTGAAATCTCTTTAAATACCGGCTCAATAGTTTTGAAAGCTGTCGGATCTCCACCAATCATCGTACAAGTGTCTTTTCTAGCACCCGATGTACCACCACTTGTTCCAACGTCAAAGAAGGAAATTCCTTTTTCTTGTAACATCTTGCCTCGTTGTATCGATTGTTTATAATGAGAGTTTCCACCGTCGATGACAATGTCACCATCAGATAGAAGCTCAGCTAACGTGTTAATTACCGACTCTGTAATCTCTCCTGGCGGAACCATGATCCATACAATTCTCGGTTGTGGAAGCTTTTCCACAAGCTCTTCAATTGAATTTGCACCTTCTGCCCCTTCCCCAGAAATTTTACTCACTAGTTCAGCGCTTACATCTGTGCCGACCACTGAATGACCATTGTCCATTATGTTTAACGCCAAGTTGTAACCCATCTTACCAAGGCCAATCATTCCTAGTTTCATTGTTTCCTCCTTTTCAATGAAAGCGTTCTTTTTCATGTGTATTTTCATGCCTTTCGCTTTCATGAAATTTTATTTCATTTTCGTGTTAGTGAAATAAATTTCCTTACAAGTTTTATTATATGATAAATTTTTTCTTTTTCAAGACTTTTTTTGAAAAAATATTTTTTTATTAAACGTTTTCATATATTATATAATTAGAAATAAATTTTTAGAGGGAGTGGAAAAGAGATGGTCCAAACACATTGCATTGCACGAATAAAATCTTCGTATACTGATTTTAGTGATAAAGAAAAGAAAATTGCTGATTATATTGTTAATAACCCTAAAAATATTATTCACTCTACCATTAATCAAGTAGCTGAAGATTTAGATGTTGCAGAGGCTACCGTATTTCGCTTTTGTAAACGAATTGGTTTTAAAGGTTACCAAGCAATGAAAATCGCATTAGCTTCAGAAGTTGTAAGCCCCATCAATGATATTCACGAGGAAATTCAAGAGGGTGATAGCGAAAAATCGGTGGCTGAAAAAGTATTTAGGTCGAACATACGTACATTAGAAGAAACATTAAGAGTCATTGAACAAGATCACTTTAAGAAAGCTGTAAACGCATTGCTCAATGCGAATAAAATTGAGTTTTATGGAAACGGTGGCTCGGGATCTGTCGCAGAGGATGCTCATCATAAGTTTTTACGGACAGGTATTCATTCTGCCGCTTACAAAGATTCACATTTACAAGTGATGGCAGCATCCTTATTAACGAAAGATGATGTCGCCGTAATTATTTCTCACTCAGGTTCAAACAAGGACATGCTTCAATCGTTAGAAGTTGCCAAAGAAGCTGGCGCTACTACAATTGTGATCACTACATTAGCAAAATCACAACTTAGCCAAGGAGCTGATATTACACTTTATACAGTAAGTGATGAAACAGAATATCGTTCTGAAGCATTATCATCACGCTTAGCTCAATTAAGTATTATCGATGCACTATATGTAAATGTTAGTATTGCCCGTAAGGAACTGATGCAACAATCTTTACAAAAAATTCGAAATGCGATTTCGTTAAAGCGTCTATAGATAATGAAGGAAGTGTTAATAATGGAAAAATACGTCATTGGATTAGATATTGGGACGACAAGCGCTAAAGCGGTCCTATTTAGAAAAAATGGTCTAGTTATTGCTGAGAGCGAAAGCGCATACTCAGTTAATCATCCGCAACCTTCGTGGGTGGAACAAGATCCGATTATCATCGAAAAAGCAGCAATATCTGCAATTGCCACTGTTATAAAAAAAGGAAATGCAATGAAAGAACAAGTATGTGCGATCGGCTTATCCACTGCGATGCATTCACTCATTTGTATTAATGATAAGCATGACCCTCTATCTCCGTCGATTATTTGGGCTGATGGTAGGAGTGTTGAACAAGCTAGTAAGCTTCGTTTACAAACCGACATTTATTTAAAAACTGGGACACCCATCCATCCTATGTCTCCTCTTTGTAAGCTAGTTTGGATGAAGGAAAACGACTATCAGCCATACAAAGAGGCAGATATGTTTGTTTCTATTAAAGAATTCCTTCTTTTACGATGGTTCGGTGAAGCAGTTGTTGATTACTCAGTAGCTTCAGCTACAGGACTCTTTAATATCCATACATTTGATTGGGAAGATGATATTTTAGAGATTGCTGGCGTTCGCCGTGAACAACTATCAAGGCCTGTAGCTCCAACAGCTATTTGCCAAGGATTACCGAAAGAGATTGCAAATGAAATGGGCTTGAAAGAAGACACACCTTTCGTTTTAGGTGGAAGTGACGGACCGTTAGCAAACTTAGGAATTGGGGCCATTGAACCTGGTGATGTTGCGATCACCGTTGGGACGAGTGGGGCAATACGACAAATGGCATCTAAACCGAGGACAGATGAAAAGCAAGAAATTTTTTGTTACGGTGTTACTGATGATTTATGGATTATGGGTGGTCCAACAAATAATGGCGGGATCGTCTTTCAATGGATGCGAGACGTGTTAGGAGAAAAAGAAGTTGAGTTGGCATTAAGCCAAGGCGGAAATGCGTATGACTTACTTACAAAACTTGCTTCTACAGTTTCACCTGGTTCTAACGGCCTGCTATTTTTACCATTTTTAAATGGCGAAAGAGCTCCTTACTGGGATGCCAACGCTAGAGGAAGCTTCATCGGACTTACATTAGCACACAAAAAAGAGCATATGATCCGCGCAGGATTAGAAGGTGTTGTATATAGTTTATATAGTGTTGGTGAAGCATTAGAGCGTTTAGCTGGAGAACCTGTTAATTTATTTGCGAGTGGTGGCTTTGCTCGCTCTCCACTTTGGTTACAAATGGTCGCTGATATTTTTGGACATCCTGTTCAAGTTCCTGAAAGCCACCAGAGCTCAGCATGGGGTGCAGCTTGGTTTGCACTTCTTGCTGTTGAAGAAGTGTCATCATTAGAAGCGATCAAAGAATCTATTCCAATGAAACAGACAATTGAACCAAATCGTGTATCACACGATGTTTATCAGGAACTTTACGGAACATATCGTCAATTATACGCTGCATTAAAACCGCATTTCTTTGCATTGGCAAATTTTCAACGAAATAGTTAAGAGAAAAAAACAATCATTTCATGAAAAAAGAGCGAACTCAATTCGCTCTTTTTTGTTATTCAGATTTTAAACTTCCTAATCTCTTCATGGAGACCTTGCGCGAGTTTACTTAAATTACTTGCTGAGCCTTGGATTTCTTCCATTGCTACCAATTGTTGTTCTGCGCCTTGGACTACTGATTGAAAACTTGTAGATGTTTCTTTAGCAATACTAGCCATCTCGTCTACAGATGCACTAACTTGTTCTGAGCTGGCTGACATTTCTTCAGCGGTTGCAGAAGCTTCTTGTGTTTGTGTTGACACATTTTGAATCGAAGATAAGATTTTTTCAAATGCAACGCTAGTTTCTTCTACAATTTTTATGCCTTCCACTACTTCCTTTGTTCCACTGTTCATAGTTGTAACAGCCATTGCAGTATCTTCTTGTATTTCATTAATTACAGATGAAATTTCTACAGCTGATTTTCGCGATTCCTCAGCTAGCTTTCGAACTTCGTTGGCAACAACAGCAAAACCTTTACCATGTTCTCCTGCACGCGCTGCTTCAATTGCGGCATTTAGGGCCAACAAATTGGTCTGATCTGATATATCTGTTATCACGCATAATATTTTCCCGATTTCTGAAGATCGCTCCCCTAACTTTCTAATAATTCCTGTCGCATCCCTAACAGTCCCACTAATTGTCATCATCTGCTTAGTCACTTGCTGTACTGATGTGTTACCCACTTCAGTTTGATGAATGGCATCTAATGAGCTTTCTGCAACAATCGAAGAGTATTCAGCGATGTTTTGAATGGCGATTGTCACCTCTTCCATCGCTCGAGCACTTTCTTTTGTACCATTTACAGTCGCCTCAGCTCCTTTTGCTACCTCTTGAATTGTATCCGAAATTTGATTAGTAGCTACTGTTGATTGCCTAGAGATAACAGTCAGTTTTCCAGAAGCTGAAGCAACCTGATCTGATGCCTCAGTCGTTCTTCGTAAAAGCCCTCGTAAACTATTTGTCATTTCGTTAAACGCTTTAACAAGGCGACCAATTTCATCATTTGTTTTAACTTTTATATCTTCACCTGATAGATCTCCTTTTGCTACCTTTTCTACACGGTTAACAACTTCTAAAATCGGTCTTGTAATTTGCCGTGCGGTTACAATCGCAACTAAAAATGATAAAACTACTCCTAAAAGCGTTGCCAATATATTAAATAAAATAATATTGTCTCCATGCCGTACCATTTCTCGACCATTAGTCGCAATATCTTTTTGAGTAGCATTAGCTATAAAACGGTACCCTTCCATTATTTCTTCTGCTAAAGGGTCAACCTGAAAACGAATACTTACAGATACCGTGTCTGTTCCACTTTCTTCAAACATAGGAAATATTCTATTAATTATTAACTGATTCCAAACTTCGTTTTTTGATATTAGTTCTCGTGCTAATTCTCCTATTTCTCCATTGTTATGAGTATATCTCAGGATCATTTCTCCCAGATCGTAACTTGAATTCTCTAATTGTATAAAACGCTCTTTATAATCTTCATCGCCTACTAGTACATAACCTCTGACTAACGCCAGCCTTTCAGCCATGTTATAGGATAACTCCTCACTTATTGTTAATCGTTGGAGGTCCTCCTGAACAACTTCCTCAACATTACTATTAATAAGATGAATATTAAATAAACTATACGTTGAAATTGCCATTAATAAAGCTAATACTAAACTAAAGCCTATCAAAACTTTCATCCGTAAACTTTTTATCATTTCTCTACTCCTTACATATTAAATTTAGGCTCAATTATTCTTGAGCTCATTGAAAATCCCTATCGAAATACGAACTAATTCTTTTTAAAATATGTAAAAGCCAAATCGCATTAGCACAGTTAGACATCAAATACTACTTTTTAAAATATTCAATCTTTTTTTAATGTAAAGAAAGGCAACTCAAGCCCACGGAAAATAAGGACTTATAAGTTACCTTGTTATATAAATTAAAACAAGCGAACTCGTTTCAGCAAGCTGAAACATCGAGAAATCAGATGGAGTCTCGACTCCACCTGATTAAAAGTTCCCACCTACGCTACGCGTTGAGGTGGGGGTCTATAACCCTTAAAACAT
>SKSA01000217.1 GCA_007118195.1 Anaerobacillus sp.
AAGAAAAACTTCCAAAAACGAGAAGTGGCAAAATTATGAGACGTGTATTAAAAGCTTGGGAACTTGACTTACCAACAGGTGATTTATCAACAATGGAGGACTAAATTGAAAAGAGGGTGTCTCAAAAGTGTCAGTTTACCAGAGATAATACTAAATATAGACGTACTTATTTTAATCCGTCTGTATTTAGTGTCTAATGGTGACAGACACTTTCCTATGGGACACCCTCTTTTGTTACTGTCTAGCTCCTATCCTTGAGTCACTTCTTCCGATTACATGTCGGCAAAGAGCGGACTAAATGTAACGAGTTTCCATTGCTTGGCGCAGGTGATCAAGGTGCCTGCGCTTTTCTCGTAAATAGGTAAAGTCATTAAGAGGGTCAGGGATTAGGTCCTCTTCGCCATCTTCATTGTCTTCCCCATTGTTGTTACCATTTTCGTCTCTTGGAGGCTTATTTTCATTCTCATCTTCTTCTTTTTCTTTTTCTTTTTCTTCGTCATTATTACTGTCGCCATCTAAATCTTCGTCCTTGTCTATTGGACGTTCTTGCCAGTCTCCATTATACACAATCGATGAAGGTTCAGACTCACGGCCTACGACATCAACAGCAGTCACTTTATATGCATACGGTCGAGAGTGTAATTTCATTAAAAGCTCTTCATCTGATAGGACAGTTTTTATAACGGTAAAAATGTCCGTTCCGGTTGGAGCCCCATAAACCCGATATCCGATAATGTCTTCATCAAGATGTTCACTCCATGAAAGATGGTTATCATCGATAGATACAGTAGCAATTTGTTCAGGGGTTTTCCCGTTATCTTCAGGAAGACGGTCAGGAATAAGTTTTCCCCAATTTTTAGGAAGGAACTCAAATAGGTTTTCCTCTTCGCTGAAATATTCACTTTTTATAGTGATCCCCTCTTTCGTAAATTCAAGAGGTGTATTTTCAAGAGCACGATAAGGTTCGCCTTTTAGCATCACAAAGTTAACTCTTTCTAAGCTATCGTCTACTTTTGTTGGAACAAACTTGACATTAAATAAATCGGTTTGCACTAATCCAGATTCGCGACAAAGCTCCGATGGCAATAAGCCCGAAATACCACAGAAAGATTGTCGAACGATTCCACTAGGCATTTTAAAAGGATCACTAGTGCCGATATATTCGGGTTCAATTTCATAAGCTGCATTAGCAAGGCTTGCCCAAATTCTTTGGGTCCGCGGACCAGTACGTCCTTGGAGTGGGCGTTGTGTATCGTAACCAATCCAAACTCCCATCGTAAAGTTAGGGTTAAATCCTACGTACCACGAATCGTGTGCGCTGTTAGTTGTTCCAGTTTTACCTGCTAAATCAGTCCTGAAATTAAGCATTCCAGGAAGATTTGGCGCTGTACCAGGAGACACTTGTACATCTCTAAGCATATCTAGAGTTAAATAAGCAGTTTGAGGTGAAAATACTTCAATGTCCTCAGATTCGTGTTGGAAAATAACTTCTCCATCTCTAGTAACTATTTTTTCAATCATATAGGAAGGAATGAGCTTTCCTTCATTCGCAAAAACACTATATGCACTCGTATTAAGCTCAACTGAAGGACCATTTGCAATTCCTCCAATGGCAGCAGGCTCATACGGCTCACCACCAATTAAGTTAAAGCCCAGCTTTTGGAGTGTTTCCCTTGCATAATCATGTGGAACACGGTTAAAAGCTTTTACCGCAGGAACGTTTCGGGAACGTTGTAATGCTTCACGAGCAGTCATTAAACCTAAAGGTCTATTATCAAAGTTTGTAATTTCTCGCTCCGGAGCATTTGTATAGAACATCGGTGTATCTGCTAAAATAAAACCGGGCTGTAACACACCTAGCTCAAAAGCAGGAGCATAGGCGAGAATAGGCTTCATTGTTGAACCATTAGAACGAAACGGGTATCTCGTTGCATGATTTGTTTGTTCACGCCAATAATCTCGGCCCCCCACAAAAGAAATAATTGCACCTGTTTTATTATCAAGTAGTACTGCCCCTACTTCTTCTGGTTCTCCTAAATCACTTACGCCACCAAATAGACTGTGATCTTTGATGACCTCTTGGTGTGCATCATATATTTCTTTATTAATCGTTGTATGGATCTCATATCCGTTCCTACGCAAGTCACGGCGAGCAGTTTCACGATACTCGGTTAACTTTGCTGCTCTTTTTTCAGCATCTTCTATTTCATCAACCACAACACCATCGAGTTCCATCATTTGTTGTGAGAGAACTTCAATCGCTCTTCGTTGTACTTCGTCTAATAGAAATGGGTATTCTTGCAAAGTTGATTGACTTGGACTCGTAAGATTTGCACGAATGTCGTAAGTTAGTGCTTCCTTATATTCTTTTTCTGTTATATACCCTTTATCTCTCATTCGGTTCAAAACAGTTCTCATACGGTTTAATGATGGTTCTAAATTTTCTTTCACACCACGACCTTGAGATAAAAAAGGTGTATATCCAAATGGACTTTGAGGTAATCCTGCAATATATGCAGCTTGTGGTATCGAAAGATCACTAGCATCAACACCGAAAATTCCTTGTGATGCAGCTTGAATACCTGCAATATTTCTTCCATTCGCATTTCTACCGAATGAAACCACATTTAAATAAGCTTCTAAAATTTCTTCTTTCGCAAAAAAGTTTTCAAGACGCAATGCTAACAAAATTTCAGCAGCCTTACGATCAAACGAAACTTCACTCGTTAAAATTTGGTTTTTAATTAATTGTTGTGTTAATGTACTACCACCTGTTTGAACCGAAGAATTTGAAAATTCTTGGTAAGTTGCGCGTAAGATCGCTTTCGGGACAATACCATCATGTTCAAAGAAGTATTCATCTTCAGTAGCAATAATCGCGTTGATTAAATGTTGTGATACATCTTCAAGGTTAATTTCTCTTCTTTCTAATTCAGAAGGGAGGTCACCTAAATAAACCCCATTTGCAAAATAAATTTCAGAAATCTCTTCATAATTATAAATATCCATTCTCATTTCTTCTTTCCCACGAATAGGCTCGTCCATCACGAGTGATGCAAAAAAGCCCGCTCCTGCCGCACCGACAAACAGCATTAAAGAAATAAAGCCGATAAAGAATATTAACAATAAATTCCAAACTACTTGGTAAGTTATCCGAAAACTTTTAAATAATCTTTTTTCATTTAAATAATGAACAATATTATTTATCGAAAATCGTCGGTCAGACCGCTTATTAGTCATAATATAATTACCTCCTAAATGATCAAAAATATTATAGCATACATTGTCGATTAATGGATATGGATGAAAATCAAAAAGAATGATTTGACAACAGAGTGTTTTTTTGATAAAAATTAACCAATACTATAAATTAAATAAGATAAAGCTGTGAATGGACATAGTAATAGGCATTTCCCTGTTCAAGAGAGTTGGTGGTCGCTGTAAACCAATACAAATTTGCTTATGAATTACTTCCAAGAGCTTCCTTTGTGAACAATATTTTTTAGTAGCAAAGGACGGATCAACCGTTATATTTCTCGAGGTGGAAAGTATTTTTTATTTTCAACAAGGGTGGTACCGCGACTGTAAAGCTCGTCCCTTTTTTTGGGTGGGCTTTTTTTATATGTAAAAAAAGTGGACGACATTCCAAAACGAGCGTTTTTTATGTATGAAAAAAAGAATGCTCGTCGACTTCTTAAGCAAGCCTTTACAGTTTTAATAAAACGATGAAGAATAGGAGAGAAAAAATGGATTTATTAAAGGATTTAGAATACCGTGGCTTGATTAATCAAGTTACCGATTTAGAAGGATTAAAACAGCAGCTAGAGGAAGGTCAAGTGACATTATATTGTGGCTTTGATCCTACAGCTGATAGTTTACACATTGGTCATTTATTAACGGTTTTAACATTAAGACGCTTTCAATTAGCGGGAAATAAACCATTAGCTCTTGTTGGTGGTGCAACTGGACTAATTGGCGATCCGAGTGGAAAAAAAGCTGAACGTACTTTAAACGAAAAGGATATTGTTATTCAGTTTAGTAACCGTATTAAAGGGCAACTTTCTCGCTTTTTAGATTTTGATGGCGAAAATGCGGCCAAAATTGTTAATAATTATGATTGGATTGGTAATTTAGACGTCATCTCGTTTTTAAGAGATGTAGGTAAGAATTTTGGGGTCAATTACATGTTAGCGAAAGATTCTGTCGAGTCTCGCATTCAGTCTGGAATTTCTTTTACAGAATTTAGTTATATGATTCTCCAGTCTTATGACTTTTTAAAGCTATATGAGAAAGAAAACTGCCGCTTACAAATTGGCGGAAGTGATCAATGGGGAAATATTACTGCAGGATTAGAGTTAATTCGCAAATCAACGACGGAGGAAGCAAAAGCATTCGGGTTTACCATTCCGCTAGTAACGAAAAGTGATGGTACAAAGTTTGGTAAAACTGAAGGAGGAGCTATTTGGTTAGATGAACAAAAAACATCACCTTATGAGTTATATCAGTTTTTTATTAATACAGACGACCGTGACGTCGTTAAGTTTTTGAAGTATTTTACATTTTTAGCGAATGAAGAAATTGACGCTTTAGAGGAAGAAGTACGCACAGCGCCGGAAAAACGCGGTGCACAACGCAAACTTGCTGAAGAGGTAACAAAGTTAATCCATGGAGAAAATGCACTTCAACAAGCTATTCGTATTTCTGAGGCGTTTTTCAGTGGTAACATTGCGGATTTAAATGCTACTGAAATTAAACAAGGTTTTAAAGATGTTCCTTCATTTCAATGTACTGAAGATGAAATTAGTTTATTAGAGCTTTTAGTTGCTGCAAAAATATCGTCATCCAAACGCCAAGGAAGGGAAGATATCCAAAACGGTGCAATCTACGTTAACGGGGTACGTACAACTGAACTCGACAAGGTAATATCGAAAGAAGATCGTATCGAAGATCAGTTTACGATCATTCGCCGTGGGAAGAAGAAGTATTTCTTGATTAAATATTAGTTGGGAGTTTTGAGTTATGAGTGTTGAGTTGTTTTAAGTCTTGCTTCGTAGCGCTACTTTCAGGAAACTCAAAACTCAAAAATCTTCACTCAAAACTAAAAAAGCCACGCTCTCGCGTGGCTTTTTCTTTATTAACGTGAATAGAATTCAACGATAAGTTGCTCTGTAACTTCTGCTGGTAACTCAGAACGTTCTGGTAAACGAGTGTAAGTTGCTTCAAGCTTTTCTTCGTTGAAGTCAAGGTAAGCAGGTACGAAGTTGTTTACTTCGATTGCTTCTTTAACTACAGCAAGGTTAGCAGACTTTTCACGAACGCTGATCGTTTGACCTGGCTTTACGCGGTATGAAGGAATGTCAACGCGTCCACCATCAACTGTGATGTGACCGTGGTTAACTAATTGACGAGCTCCACGACGAGTGCGAGCTAATCCCATACGGTAAACTAAGTTATCTAAGCGAGATTCAAGTAAAATCATGAAGTTTTCACCTTGAATACCAGCGATTTTACTAGCATCGTCAAAAAGACGACGGAATTGACGCTCATTAATTCCGTACATGTGACGAAGTTTTTGCTTTTCTTGAAGTTGAACTCCGTATTCAGAGATTTTCTTTCTTTGGTTAGGACCGTGTTGTCCTGGTGCGTAAGGACGTTTTTGTAATTCTTTTCCTGTGCCGCTTAATGAAATTCCTAAACGACGAGATAATTTCCAAGATGGACCTGTATAACGAGCCATGAATGACTCCTCCTTTGTTATTTTAGATTAGAGGTTAATCAAAAAACTTTTAACCCCTGATTTTGATAAAATAACAACAGTTTTGGTAATCCCTTCAAAAGCTCATTTTATATTCATGCACTTTCGCTTCGACAGCTAGAAGTTACACAATGCACCTCATTAAAAATTTCAGCCGCAGTTTTATGAGGTATAAAATGAGAAGAGTGCCAAATGAAGTTTACCTTGGCTGCCTTATTTTACACAAATTATAGTATATGGTTTTCTGTTACCGAAGTCAAGGGTTCGTATATAATTATTAAAGTTGTCTAAAAACTAACAAAATACTCGAATAAACAAAAAGTTCAAACAGAACACTAAATTTTTCATACAATAGTAATAAAATAGGTAGTTTAATACAGAAAGAAAAATGTATAATATAATTCAATGACAGTTTATTATAGTGTAAATGATTTAAACTTGTCTATACTAAGACTTCTCATTCAGTTGAAGAACAGAAGATTTAACTAGTAAAAATTAACTAATTTTACTATAATTAAACGATATGGTAGTTGTAATGATTGGTGGTGAAAATGAGTGACAAAAGAAACTAAATTAAAATCAAATATTAATTTTTCAAAAATATTTCATATTTCATTTGATCTAGACGAAATGCTCCAAGAACAATATCCGTCTGCGATCTTTTTTTTAGCAAACAAGCAAGGGCAAATGATAACGATGCGTGAATTAGGTGGTTATGTTCCTGAAGTAATTGAACTCGTCTATCGACTACCCGAAAAGATAGTAGCTGGTCAACTACCTTTTGAAGAAAATGATTATCACGTTGATGCTATTCCTATAACATTCCAAGATGATAATGAAAAGTGGGAAGGCTTTTTCGGAGTTATTTTAGCTAAAAATGAAGGAAGTCGAGAAACTGTTCGATCGTTATTAATAGGTTTCAAAAAATCGCTCATTATGGCAGCAAATTACCTTGATTACAAACAAAAGTATGATATTTATAAACAAAATGAAAGTATCGATCAAATGATTGCCAAACTGCAAAAAGATACGAATTATACGAATGATTTTCAAACTTTTGCCCAATCATTTATTGAAAAGTTAAAACAATTACTGATTATTGGTGATTTTACATTACTACTTTTAAATCGAAATGAAGATTTATTTATCCCTAGACATTCAACAAATAAATCAATCGTTCAAAATAAAGAAGAATATATAGTAACTAATAACTTAGTAGGGCAAGCTTTAAATCAGTTAGCAGATGATCAAGTTCGAGTCTTAACTAAAAATGTTATTAGTGAAAGTCACTCAAAAATTTATGAGGATTTTGATGATTTTATTTTTATCCCCCTTGAGGAAAAGGGTAAATTATTTGCACTGCTTTGTTATTCTGTTAAAAATGGAAAGCTCCACCTTCAAAATTTAAATCATGTTATTGAAGTAACATTACAAGTCCAGAAACTTTTTTATCAATTGTTAATATATGAGAAAATTTTAAAGGAACAAAAGCGGAAAGAGCTTTTACTACAAGTGACGAAAAAGTTCCATTCGTCGATGGATGTTAATGCTATTTTAGCGGAGATTATTCATGCGTTAAAACAGGTCTTTTCCTCCTTTGACATTACTATTTTATTATCTCATGAATGGGACGTAAGTGAAGAATTACCGGTTCAACAATTAATCTATAGTAATGATAAAGCGAATGATGTTGCGACAAATGCATATTTAACAGGAAAGATACAGATAGAAGACATTATTAAAGAACGAAAGTCGGTTGTTTATGCACCGTTACGAGGAAAGCAAGGTGTTTACGGAGTTTTAAAGATCATGGCGACAAACTCATTTATGTTCCCACAGCATGAAATTGACTTTATTGAAGTGTTAGCTGATACAGGAGGAAACGCGATTGAGAATGCTGAACTTTATCAACAGTCCAGGCAACTAGTTGAAGATCTCCAGCTCATTAATAAAACTTCACATCAATTAAATTCTAATTTAAGGCTTTCTGAAACGATAAGTTATATGACACAGCAAATTAAATCATCCTTTAATGCGCAAGAAATTGGTTTCTTTATGTTTCGACCGAATGGCGGCGTAGAAGTTATTGAAGGAAGCACAAGCTTTTTCTTTCAAGAAACGAGTTTAGTTGATATTAAAGCTTTTTGCGAACGAATAAAAAAAGATAAAGATGCATTGTTTATCGGTGACCTTGCCTCAAATGATCCTTATTTATTAAAACCTTATCGTTCATTCATCGCTGTTCCAATGATTCAAAGTGGCGAATTAAAAGGTGCGGTGATGATTGTTCATGAGCACGCATATTATTTCTCTTTTAATAAGTTTAAGTTATTACAGTCTTTAATCCACCATTCAACTTTAGCTTTTACGAATTCGATGCTTCATGAGGAATTAGAAAAATTGGTAATAACTGACCACTTGACGAGACTCTATGCACGTAATTATTTAGATGAAAAAGTTCAACATTCAATGAAACATGATGCATACGGTTGCTTTATTTTAATTGATATCGATAACTTTAAACAAATTAATGATATTTACGGACACCAAGTCGGTGATGATATTATTATTCAAGTAGCAAATGTTTTAAAGAAAAATATAAAAGCAACCGACATTGCTGCAAGATGGGGGGGCGAAGAGCTTGCCGTTTACCTATCAAAAGTCGATCAAGAAATTGGTGTAACTGTGGCAGAACGTATTCGAGAGAAGGTGGCACAAGAAACAAGTCCTCGGGTGACGATTTCTTGTGGTGTTTCTGAGTGGAAACAAGTGGATAAGGATAGATCATTAAAAACATTATTTAATCATGCTGACCAAGCATTATATACGGCTAAACGAACGGGAAAAAATATTGTCGTAGTCTTTAATGAAGATACTTGTTATATGTAAACAGTAGCCTGTTGGCAGAAACTTTGTTGCTTTTTGCTTGTTTTTTGCCTTAGAAAAAAGAGCTAACCAAAAAAGAGAGTAGTGGTTTGAGTAGTTGAAGACGCCTTCAACTCATTTCCACTACTCTTTTCGACGTTATTTAACAAAATACGATCGTTAAAGTACATACAAAGTAGAGTTATATCGGTAAATGTAGAAAGTTTCTAGCGAAATGTCGAGAAGTAAAGGCAGGAGTTTCGATGTGAAATTAGAAATGAATATTGGAATGCGTAAAATATATTTACTAACTGTAGGTATGATAAACGGTTTTAAAAAAGGGGGGATTTTCATTGGAGAAAGGTGAAAAAACAAAACGAAAGGTGATGGACGCAGCTGTATCTTTATTTAATGTGAAAGGGTATAGTGGCACTTCCGTACGGGCGATAGCTAATAAAGCGGGAGTTAATGGAGCGTTAATTTCTTATTACTTTGGTAATAAACAAGGTCTTTTAGAACAATTAATGATTGATTTTTTAGAAGGTTATACGAGTATCGTTGAAAGCAATTATAGACAGTTAGAATTAGTAAGTGCGAAAAGTTGCTTGTATACAGTTGTAACGGAATTACTTAAGTATCAACAGAAAAACCATCATCTTGCTAGGTTTGTTCACCGAGAAGTAACGTTAGATTCAACATTAGTAAGGGAACTGATGATGACATATTTAATGAAAGAAAAGCATTTTGTGAAAGCGCTCGTTGAAGCGGGGATAAAGAAAAAAGAGTTTCGGCAATTGTCTTGTGATTTCGTTGTTATTCAATTACGAGCACTGTTGACAATGCCTTATTCACAGCCCCAATATATTAGGGAAGTTTATCACCTGCAACCGAATGAAGATTATTTTGTACAGAAATATATAAAACATATTGAGCGGTGGTTAAGCGAATTTTTATATAATGATGTAGAAGGAAGTCACGCACCGAAACTTAATAAAGTGGTATTGAATAATTAAGGTCGAAAGGTTTGTGAAACTTATTCCTTTTAAATAACGAAAGGAAATAAGTAATACAATATCTTTTGATTTTTTTTGTAGAAAAAGTAAAAAAATAAGTCAAAATTTGTTTATTCATGGTATCATGTTAATATCAAAAAATATTATTTTTTTTTACTAAAATGCTAGTTTTCCATAGTACTTTTATTTTCTGCTTTTCGGACTGTAGCGAAGCAGTCGCTTGGCCCTAAAAGCAATAATGTTTATGAAAACAGTTTAATAAATAATACCAATTTATGATAGATTTTATGATGAAATTCATTAATTAATGAATTTCATAATTGCACATTCTCGCTATTAGGATACTATATGTAGTTGCGTTAAAACGTTCGCAACTACATATAGCTTGATATCGCTCATTTTTGGTTATTATGAAATTCACTCAAGTAATAGAAATTATTTTTTTAAAGGGTAAAGTTCTTACATAAAACAACTTAGGAAAGCAGGAAGGGGCTTTAGAATGCAATTTTTTATATACGGAGTTTTAGCAGTCTTTTTAGCTATTATAATATATGGCGCGTTATCTAGAAAAAGAATTTATACTGAAGTAGATCGCCTTGAAGCGTGGAAAATTCAAATAATGAATAAACCGATCACAGATGAAATTGCCAAAATAAAAGGGCTTAATATGTCTGGGGAAACTGAAAAGAAGTTTGAAAGTTGGCGGAATAAATGGGATGAAATTATAACGTTACAACTTCCAGATTTAGAAGAAAAATTGTTTGATGTTGAAGAAGCAGCAAATAAATACAGATTTGTAAAAGCAAAAAGCTTAGCAACTTATATTGCAAACGAGTTAAACGATATTGAAGTTAGCCTTCAAGAAATGATGGATGATATTAATTTGTTAATACATAGTGAGGAAGATAATAGAGAACAAATTGATGATATACGTTCTTTTTTTAAAGAACTAAAAAAATATTATTCACAAAACAAAGGTACATTAGGGACTACCGCCTATGTTTTTGAACAAAGAATCAGGGAAATTGAGCAAACGTTTGAAACATTTGAAATTGCTACAAAAGAAGGAAACTATTTTGAAGCTCGAGAAATATTAATGATGATGAAAGAAGAAATCGCTCACGAAAAGTGGAAAATGGACGAAGTTCCTAAATTACTTGTACAAATAGAAAGTGAAATTCCTTCACAATTAGATGAACTTTCTCAAGGGATTAAAGAAATGGAAGAGGACGGATATATTCTTGAACACTTCTCATTTAAAAACGATATTCAAAATTTAAAAAAGTATTTACACAAGATGTTACCATTTATTGAGGAAGGAAATATAGAAGCTGCGACGATCCCAATTAACGACATGTATAAAGAGATTGACCAAATATACGATACTCTTGAACAAGAAGTTTTAGCTAAGCAGTACGTGGTTACGAAAATCCCAACAATAAAAGATGAAGTTTCTTTAATTGAAAACGGAATTGTAGAGTTGAAAACAGAAGTAGAAACGGTGAAATTAAGCTACCATATTCCAGAAGAAGAGTTAAAGTTACATTTGAAGTTGGAGAAACAAATCAAAGAATTATCAAATAAATTAAAAGTGATCGATGATGTAGTTGTGAATAAAAAACAATCGTACATAGTGATCAAAAAGACAATCGAGCAATTTAGGCAAGAGTTAGAAGAACGGCGAAATACACTTGCGGCTTGTAATGAAAGTTTAAATACTCTACGCAAAGAGGAGTTAAAAGCAAAAGAAACTTTACAAGAGTTAAAAGGGAAAATTCGTCAAGGGCAACGGTTGATTAAAAAAAGTAATATACCTGGCCTTCCACATTCGCTTCTAATTAAAATGGAAGAAGCTGAAACTAGCTTATTGGCCGCTAATGAAAGAATGGATCAAGTCCCTCTTGTTATCGAAGACGTTAACTCATCAATGGAAGAGGCGTTAGAAAGTGTAAATGATATGCATGGGTTAATCACATTTACGATTGAACAAGCGCTTGCA
Organism: Anaerobacillus sp.; assembly: GCA_007118195.1. Lineage (GTDB taxonomy): Bacteria > Bacillota > Bacilli > Bacillales > Anaerobacillaceae > Anaerobacillus. Next base: position 11,633 of record SKSA01000217.1, read on the forward strand.
GCAGAGCGAGTCATACAATATGGAAATCGTTTTAGAAGTAGCTTTGCCTTTATTAATGAAGAGCTAATGAAGGCCGAAGAATTATTTCGCCTTTATGAGTATGAGGAAGCCTTACAAACTGCTTATAAAGCCATCGAGCAGGTCGACCCTGATGTTGTAGATAAAATAAATTCTTACACTATGGAAAAGGTTTAGCATTCGTGCTAAACCTTTTTATATGTAATCTACTTATGTTTTTCTTTTAGAAATCCCGTATCCAACAATAGCTCCGACCAATGAAGGGATGATCCAACCGACACCTACATTGTATAAAGGAATTAATCCGTAAAGCTCGACAATTTTCGTGAACTGAAAGCTGGCAGTTATAAAACCATCGACAATACTAATTAAACCTGCTCCGATCACGCCCCCGCTGTAAACATAACGAGAACCCCCGAACAGTGGGTCAAGAAATGAAATCATAATTAATACAATTGCAATTGGATAAATTGCAATTAAAATTGGTAATGATACTTGAATCAGTTGAGTAAGACCTAAATTAGCCATCGTCATACTAAAAATACAGATAACAGCAATGATCATAGGGTATGAAAGTTTTGGGAAAAGCTGATTAACATATTCACCACAGGCTGAAACTAAACCAATTGATGTGGTTAAACACGCTACCGTAATTACTAATGCTAAAATTACCATGCCGAACCAGCCGAAGAGAAGTTGAGCGATACTAGTAAGAATAGCCCCACCATTATCTAATTCGCCAATTACACTAACACTTGTTGCTCCTAAATAAGCAAGAGATAAATAAACCGCTGACAATCCTACCACAGCAATTACACCTGCTTTAATTGTTGTTAACGTAAGCACCTTTTTATTAGTAATGCCCTTTTCTTGAATTCGAGAAATAATAATAATTCCAAAAACTAGAGCAGCGATTGCATCCATCGTTAAATAGCCATCTAGGAAACCTTGGAAAAAAGGTTGTTCAATATAATCAAATTTTGCAGATTGTAAATCTCCGATCGGAAATAAGATTCCTCTAAATGCTAAAATCGTAAGTAAAACTAATAAAATTGGGGTTAACACTTTCCCGATAGCTGTTACAAGCTTCGACGGATTTAACGAAACGATAAACGTAATGCTATAGAATATGAGTGTGAAAATCAGTAATGGGAACGCTGAAGTGTTTAAACGTTCAGATAAAAAAGGGAATACCCCAATTTCATAAGCGACAGTACCTGTTCGTGGTATTCCAAAAAGAGGGCCGATGGCTAAATAAACGAGCAATGTAAAAACTAAACCGAATGTAGGGTGAACTCTACTTGATAATGCTTGTAGGTCCCCCCCAGATATGGCAATCGCAGTTATACCTAACAGAGGCAAACCTACGCCTGTGACTAAAAAGCCGAGTGTAGCAATCCAAATGTGTTCACCTGCCCCTTGTCCCATTGCCGGGGGAAAGATTAAATTTCCTGCCCCTAAAAATAAAGCAAACATCATTAGTCCGATAGCAACTGTTTCTCTATTCTTTAGTTTTGACTCCAATATTATAACCTCCTGCGTCCATGCTTAACTGTTTAGATAATGGTAGTATCACATAAGTAATAAAGAATTATGAATCAGAGAAATCGGCCAGCATTTACTTATTTGTTGGTGGCGGTATAAGGATACCAAGTTGAATTTGTAAGCTATTTAATTCCTAAAACAGTTATGATATTATATTTTAGATGCAATGAAGAGTAGCAAGCACGTTCATAAAGGAGTTTAGTGATGATTTATTTTGATAATAGTGCGACAACAAAACCTTATAAAGAAGTCATTGAGACTTACCAGAAAGTTTCAGAAGTTTTTTTTGGTAATCCTTCATCTTTACATACGTTAGGAAAACAAGCAGAAAAGTTATTAGATCAAGGGAGAGAGCAAATTTCTAAACTTCTTCAAGCGAATAAAAAAGAAATTGTTTTTACTTCTGGTGGAACTGAAGGAAATAATTTAGCGATCAAAGGGACAGCCTTACAACATAAAAGTCGTGGTAATCACCTTATTACCACAAAAATTGAACATGCTTCCAATTACGAAGCATTTCAGCAATTAGAAACGTTAGGGTTTGAAGTGACATACTTAGATGTCGATCATTATGGTATTATTTGTTTGGATCAATTAAAAAGTTCTCTTCGGGAAGATACAATTTTAGTTTCGATTATTCATGTGAATAATGAGTTAGGTTCGATTCAACCTATTAAAGAAATTGGAGAAATCGTTAAGCAGTATCCAAAAGCTTACTTTCATGTCGATCATGTGCAAGGTATAACTAAGGTCCCGCTTTCGTTTAAACAATGTCATATAGACTTATGTACGATATCTGGCCATAAATTTCACGGTCCTAAAGGAACTGGAATTTTATATGTACGTCAAGGTGTAAAGTTGTTTTCATTATTCACAGGTGGTGTTCAAGAATACAATTTAAGAGCCGGTACAGAAAATATTCCTGGCGTTATCGCCATAGCGAAAGCTTTAAGAATGTCGATGGAGAAATTTGTCCAAAATAAAAATCATCTTCAACAATTGCGTAATCATTTTATAAAGTCCCTTAACGAAATTGAGGGGGTCGTCGTAAATAGTCCTATTGAAGAGGCGGCTCCTCATATTGTAAACTTTTCTTTACCGAAACTGAAACCGGAGGTTATTATACAGTCATTGGGAGAACAGGAAATGTATGTATCTACGAAATCGGCGTGTTCATCTAAACTAGCTGAACCAAGTCGGGTATTAATGATGGCTGGATTAGGTAATGACCGAGCGGGATCTGCGATAAGAGCAAGTTTTTCGTTTGATAATACAATAGAAGAAGTAGACGAATTTATTTTAGCAATGAAAAAAACGGTTTTACAATTAAAAGAAGTAATGAGGTAATAAAAATGAACTATAATCATATTGTTATTCGCTACGCGGAGTTAGCACTTAAAGGGAAAAATCGTTCTACATTTGAAAGACGTTTACAAGAAAATATCAAAATTGCATTAAAGTCATTTCCGAATGTGAAAATTGAACGCACATTTGGAAGAATGTTTATTCAACTAAATGGAGAAGATCATACGCAAATCGCTGAAAAGTTGTCCAAAATTTTTGGCATTCATTCATTTAGTTTAGCGGTTAAAGTCGAAAATGACCTCGATAAAATTCGTGAAGGAGCACTTCGCGCTGTAACTGAAATTATTGAAGGTAAAGAAACGTTTAAAGTTTCAGCAAAACGAGCAAATAAAGGTTTTCCTATTAATTCGAGTACGTTAAATTATGAAGTAGGTAGCTTTATTTTAAAAAATACAGAACAGTTAAAAGTAGATGTTCATCATCCTGATATTGAAGTGAAAGTAGAAGTGCGAGAAACGGATACGTATATTACGTGTGCTGTATATAAAGGTTCAGGTGGTTTACCAGTGGGTACTGGGGGAAAAGTCGTTTTAATGCTATCTGGTGGCATTGATAGTCCTGTTGCAGGCTATTTAGCGATGAAAAGAGGTGTGAAAATTGAAGCGATTCACTTCCACAGTCCACCTTATACAAATGAACGCGCCAAGCAAAAAGTAGTTGATTTAACGAAGGTTTTAACTGAATATGGTGGAAAAATTCGCCTTCATGTTGTTCCTTTTACAAAAGCTCAAATGGAAATTCATAAAGTGATACCAGGAAATTACACGATGACGATTATGCGTAGAATGATGCTACGTATAAGTGAAGAAATCGCCAACCGACAAAAAGCATTTGCGATCGCAAATGGAGAAAGTTTAGGACAAGTTGCGAGCCAAACATTGCATAGCATGCATACAATTAATGAAGTAACCAATATGCCAATCATCCGGCCGCTAGTAACGATGGACAAGCTCGAAGTCATTGAAGTCGCAAAAAAGATTGGTACGTATGACCTGTCTATACTGCCTTATGAAGATTGCTGTACGATCTTTTTACCTCCAGAAACGAAAACAAAGCCACAAAGAGACAGAGCGAATAAGTTTGAGGAGAAATTAGATATTGAAGCGTTAGTCGATGAGGCTGTAGAAAATATTGATGTGATAGATATTGTTCCAGGAAAAAAAATTGAAGATCAATTCGATGAATTATTGTAGTTGGAATAAGTTTTTTTCTTGAAATTACCAACAAAAATAAAGTATTGATTCTCCCCATTGTACACATCATATGTTTACAAGGGAGGTGAGATACAGTGCCAAACAACAATAGTTCAAACCAATTAGTAGTACCTGGTGTACAACAAGCTCTAGATCAAATGAAGTATGAGATCGCTTCTGAGTTTGGTGTTCAATTAGGACCAGATGCAACTTCTCGTGCTAACGGATCTGTTGGTGGTGAGATTACTAAGCGCTTAGTTCAAATGGCTGAGCAGCAAATGGGTGGGCAACAACAATAATTAAATATAATGGCTGTAAGAGGTGACATTTTTGTCGCCTCTTTATTTGTTTGTTTAGTTTTATTTTGCTAAAGTATTAAAATTTTGGCGCATACCTAAAGAAAAGCGAGATGTCAATGTTTTCTATTTTGAAAAAAAATTAAAAATTCTAAAAAAAATATTCAAAAAAATCATTATATTCTGTATAATAGAATTGTACTTAATTTTTTTGAGGGGGAGAAGAATATGGATCGAAACCAACTAATTGCTCCAGAGACATACAACATTTCGCAAGAATTCGAAAAGTTTACGAAAGTAGATCGTTTAGCAGTAAAATTTTTAACCGAGCAAGGTGAGGAAAGTTCAATAACTTACTCTGAACTAACTTCAAAAGCGAATCAATTTGCAAACGCTTTAAAAAATCAAGGCATCGAAGAAGGTGAGCGAGTGCTCGTTCTGCTTCCGAGAAGCATTGAAGCCTATATTACGTACTTTGCGTGTTTAAAAGCTGGTATTGTTGTTATTCCTTGTTCAGAAATGCTAAGAGCGAAAGATTTAGCTTATAGAATTAATCATGGTGAAGCAAAAGCAATAATTTCTTATCACCTTTATGTGTCGGAAGTTGATAAAATCGATGAAGCAATTCCTACGTTAGCTTATAAATTTGTTGTAGGTGATACTGTTGATGGTTATTTAAGGCTTGATGAGCTAGCTAATGAACAAAGTACTGAATTTGAATGTGCAAAGACAACTCGTGATGATATGGCCTTCTTATCTTATACATCAGGAACAACTGGTAACCCTAAAGGTGTTGTACATACACATGGGTGGGGCTTTGCACATATCGAAGTGGCTTCAAAAATGTGGCTAGATGTAAAAGAAGGAGATGTGGTTTGGGCGACAGCTGGACCAGGTTGGCAAAAGTGGATATGGAGTCCGTTCCTCTCAATCATGGGCTTAGGTGCCACAGCGCTTGTGTATCAAGGTAAGTTTGACCCGAATAAATATTTGCAACTTCTTCAAGATAATGATGTAAATGTATTATGTTGTACCCCAACAGAGTACCGCTTAATGGCGAAAGTTGACAATATTAATGAGTATAAGCTACCTAACTTAAGAAGTTCTGTTTCTGCAGGTGAGCCATTAAATCGTGAAGTTATTGATACGTTTAAACGTGAATTTAACGTTGACGTTCGTGACGGCTATGGTCAAACAGAAAATACTCTTTTAGTTGGTACACTATTAGGTATGGATATTAAAGCAGGTTCTATGGGTAAACCAACTCCTGGAAACCAAGTGGAAATCATTAACGAGGATGGAAAGCCGGTTTCGGTTGGTGAAGTTGGTGATATTGCGGTTCATAAAGATGCTCCAGCTTTATTTAAAAAGTATTATAAAGATCCTGAGAAAACGGCAATGGCATTCCGTGGCGATTACTATGTAACTGGTGACCAAGCCAAAATGGATGAAGATGGATATTTCTGGTTTGAAGGGCGTAATGATGATATTATCATTAGTTCTGGTTATACAATTGGGCCATTTGAAGTAGAAGATGCTTTAACAAAGCATCCAGCTGTTAAAGAGTGTGCTGTTGTAGCAAGTCCTGATGAAGTGCGCGGTCATGTCGTCAAAGCGTTTATCGTTCTTAGAAATCCTGATATTGCAGGAGATGCACTTATTAAGGAGCTTCAAGAACACGTCAAAGAGTTAACAGCTCCTTATAAATATCCTCGTAAGGTAGATTTTGTTAGTGATCTACCAAAAACTATTTCAGGGAAAATTCGTCGAGTTGAGTTAAGAAAGAAGGAACAAGAGCAAGCGTTAAAGAGTTAATCCTTAAATGGTTTAAGGGTTATAGACCCCACCTCAACGCGTAGCGTAGGTGGGAACTTTTAATCAGGTGGAGTCGAGACTCCA
>SKSA01000202.1 GCA_007118195.1 Anaerobacillus sp.
ACGATAATATCACAGCTCGTTGCCATTTGATGACGTATTATTATGAGACCGGAGATAAAGAAAAAGCCAAAGAAATCTTACAAACATTGAAAAATGTTTTAAGCATTGATCATGAACATAGCTATAGTTTAGCGGTTTCTTTAGGTAAAGTGGGTGAGCATGACCTCGCCTACGAAGGCTTAGCGTGCCTACAACGAAATGGTTATGGTGATTTTCCGAGGTTTTACTTCCATCTCGCCGTTGCCAGCTTTTATACAGGTCGTATTGAAAAAGCAAAAAAGCTATGGGAAAAGCTTACGACTCTAGGAAATGAGGTTGCTGGTCAACACATACTAGCACTTCAAAAAGGCGAGTCCATCGAGCCTTCGTATCACTATAACGTTTCAGTTAGTGATTGAAAAAGGAACGAGTAGTTTCGTCAATTTCATAGTACGACAAAATAAGAGTTGTAGGGTTGGCCCATTGGTCAACCCTATTTACGTTTTTACTGCCGCACACTATCTGCCTAAAAAATAATTTTCTAGAGGCTATATAGTTGAATAATCATTTCGTAATATGTTAAAAGTAAACTTGTAATCATGACGAACCTCTGTAATCGTTTATCCTTAAATGGTTTAAGGGTTATAGACCCCCACCTCAACGCGTAGCGTAGGTGGGAACTTTTAATCAGGTGGAGTCGAGGTTCCATCTGATTCCTCGATGTTTCAGCTTGCTGAAACGAGTTCGCTAAAAAGTTTTTTTGGTTTTGAGCAGGAAATTGGACTTATTTCTTGTAATTATTTACGATAGTAAGTGAGAAGAAGATTACTATATAGGGTATATTGATATGTACCTATTAGGGAGTTGAAAGGAAATGAGTGAAGAAAAAATTTATGATGTGATCATTGCTGGAGCAGGACCGGCTGGGATGACTGCCGCGGTTTATACATCTCGAGCGAACTTATCTACTTTAATGGTGGAGCGAGGTGTTCCAGGGGGACAGATGGCGAACACTGAAGATGTAGAGAACTATCCAGGGTATGATAGTATTTTAGGCCCTGACTTATCAACGAAAATGTTTGAGCACGCAAAAAAATTCGGAGCAGAATATGCTTACGGCGATATTAAAGACATCATCGATGGTACGGAGTATAAAACAGTCGTTACCGGTAGTAAGGAATTTAAAGCCCGAGCGGTGATTGTAACTACGGGTGCAAAATATAAGAAATTAGGTGTCCCAGGTGAAAGTGCTTTAGGTGGCCGAGGTGTATCTTATTGTGCGGTTTGTGACGGGGCATTTTTTAAAGGAAAAGAGCTTGTCGTCGTTGGTGGCGGTGACTCAGCGGTTGAAGAAGCGGTTTACTTAACTCGTTTTGCGACAAAAGTAACGGTTATTCACCGTCGTGATGAGCTTCGTGCCCAAAAGATCCTTCAAGACCGAGCGTTCGCTAATGAAAAAATCGACTTTTTATGGAGTCATGTCGTGACAGAAATTAACGGTGAAGGAAAAGTCCAAAGTGTAACCATAAAAAGTACAAAAGATGGCAGCGAAAAAGAATTTAAAACCGATGGTGCTTTCATTTACATCGGTATGGATCCACTTAGTGACGCTGTTAAAAATTTAAATATTACGAACGCAGATGGCTATATTGAAACAAATGACCAAATGGAAACAAAAGTACCAGGAATTTTTGCAGCAGGGGATATTCGTGAAAAAACATTACGTCAAATCGTTACAGCAACAGGTGATGGAAGTATCGCAGCCCAATCTGCGCAACACTATATTGAAGAGCTCATCGAGAGCTTAAATAAATAATTATGTTAGAGGATGCCAAATGGTATCCTCTTTTTATACATAAGTAAGTGTTCTGAGATAAGTTCCTTCAAGTATAAAGAGAGTGGTGACTCACTTTATTTCAGTTGTAATACATAATCGATCTCATGTATTCTAAATGAACGTATAAGCAATGAAAAGATAAAAAAATGGGGGTGCCCCAAAAGTGTTTGACACTTTGTTTGGGGACAAGTCCCTTAAGGGAGATGTCTTAGATGAAATCCGTTTACTATCGGTTTTCTGAATTAATTCAGATGTTTTTTGAAACCATTCATTTTCGTGTAATAAACTTAGAGGTTTTAGATAGAGAAAAATCAATGTTCAAGAGAAAATTTATCGCTAATAGCCCATTACCAGAAGAGAACCATACTACTTACTTTGAAATTCGTGTGACGGAGAAAGTTTTGATAGCGGTTACTGGTATTGGAAAAATAAATGATAAGCAAATTGACAAATGTAAGAACTTTATTTTGAAGCAATGGGAACTTACAGATGAGTTACATTCTTATGATTATCAACTACGGGCGAAAGAGTTACTTCTCTATACATCAAAAAAATTGTCATCTTCACTTCGGCTAGAGGATGTATTGAGTATGATTCTTGATAATACCCTTGATGTGATCGAAGCTGCAGATTCATGTAGTTTATATATTTATGATGAAGAGGAGAAACTCTTAGTTCCTAAGGTAACAAGAGGGTTTAATTGGGAATACATCAAAAAAATCAAGTTTAAACCAGGAGAATCTCTTACCGGAGAGACCTATTTAAATCAAAAGCCTATGATTTTTCATAAGTCAAAAGATGTCTACAAAGGTATGGAAACGATGGGATCAAAGAACTGGGAGTATTTCCTTAAATCGTTACCGTTAGTGAATGGTGAAGTTGCAGTATCAAAAAGCGCCATGTGCTGTCCTTTCATTGTAAAAGGGCAATGTTTAGGTGTCGTGTCTATTAATAATTTTTTTAATGATGCACACTTTAAGGAAGAAGACCTAGAATTACTTGAGGCGATTTGTAATCAAGCGGCATTGGTCATTGACAGGGTTAAACTTTTTCAGTTAACAGAGAGTAGAGCTAAAGCTCTTAATGTGTTAAATAATATGATAAAAAAGAAAAATGAAATCCTTAATTATGCCTCTAAAACACATAGTCAATTAACGGAACTAGTATTACAGGAAAAAGGGATAGACGTTATTACGAAAACGATAAGTGATATCATTAACAAACCGATCATTATTTATGATGAATTTATAAATGTATTGTCAACGTCAAATGCCGAAGAGGATTATGGATTTGAAATTGAAATGCCACCGTTTTTGGAAAAACTAAAAAAAATTAGTTTAGAGAAGAACGTCGTTCAAATTGATTCAGCGCGTAAACATTCAATCCCGGCTCCAATATTACTAGTACCAATTATTAAATCTAAAGAAGTAAAAGGCTATATGGTCATATTAGCTAAAAAAGATCATTTGGATGAAATGGAACAAATGTCAATTGAACATGCATGTACAGTCGTGGCATTGGAACTTTTAAAAAGAGAGGCAGTATATGAGACGACACAGCGCCTTAAAGGGGAGTTCCTTGATGATATTCAATCCAATGTAGTGGATATTGAACTATTGAAAAAGCAGGCCGGATATTTAGGAATTATTGAAGACTATAACTATAATTTTATTACTGTTGAAATTAACTTGCACGCAAAAAACGAAACGTTTATCGGGCTGAAAAATAACAAAAAATTACAGATGATTATTGAAAGATTGATTACCTATAAAAACCCTAGTAGTTTAGTTTTTAACCGTAAGAACGGTCTAAAGGCATTAGTAGCATGGAGTAAAAGTACAGAAGAAAATTCATTTTTAAAAAAAGTGAAAATTTTAATAAATGAGATCGAAAAAATTATTCATCGGTATTTTCCAAAATTACGTTGCTCATACGGAGTCGGTAGAATGGTTCATACTGTTGATGACTTGCCCCTCTCCTATAGTGATATTATTCAATGTTCTGAAATTATGAAGAAAAAAAATATATCAGGACAAATGGTTACTTATCGCGAAATTGGACCGGCAAAAATTATTATGAAAAGTTCTGAGCAAGAATTATACCAATTTGTGATTGATCAACTTCAGCCTCTTATCGTGTATAAACATCAAAATAGGAATGATCTGATTCATACTTTGGAAACCTACTTGAGCTTCAACCAAAATATGAAAGAAACAGCCCAAGCTCTTCATTTACATTTAAATACCTTATCTTATCGAATAAAAAGGATTGAAGAAATTCTAGGAGTGTCCTTAAAGGATGGAACAACGATTTTTAATCTTCAGCTAGCGTGGAGTATCCTTCATTTTTTAGGTGTAAAAGAGAAATGGTTAAACGTAGAATAAATCCTCGCAAGAAAACCGTGAAAAATTCAATAAAGTGAAAACTTTTTTGTTATTTTTAACGAAAAATATTTAATGAATTAAAATTATAATGATAAATATAAAATTTAGTTAGAATAAAAAATATTTTTCAGAAAATACTAATTTGTCTAACAACAGGAGGATTACAAATGAAAAAACGTTCGTTAATATTAATAGGAATGTTGATTACTTTAATGTTAGTAGTTGTAGCTTGTGGTGGTGGTGAAAAAGACCCTCAAGGAACCGGTGATGCTAGTGAAAAGACTTATAAATGGAGTGTTGGTTACAATACAGTTGAAGGTTCTGTTAAGGATATAGCTGCAAAACGTTTTAAGGAAATTGTCGAGGAAAAAACAGATGGACGAGTTGAAATTGAACTTTTCCCAAATGAGGCACTTGGATCTGAACAAGAAATGTTAGAAGCAGTTCAAGTAGGAGCGGTTGATTTGCAAATTGCAGGAGCCAATATGATGGCAAATACCATTCCGGAATACGCATTGCTTTCTTTACCATTTTTAGTGAATGACTACGAAGAGGCTTATGCTGTACTTGATGGGCCCATCGGAGAAAAGTGGAATGCTTTGGCTGAACCACATAATTTAAAAGTTATTGGAACAACAGACTTAGGTGGATTTGCGCAAATTACTAATAATGTTCGACCTATTGAAACTCCAGAAGATATGAGAGGCATTACGATGAGATCACCTAATGACGTGACCCTTATTGAAACGTTCCGTGCTCTAGGAAGCTCTGTTTCTACAATGCCATTTACAGAAGTTTACCTAGGTCTTTCTCAAGGTGTTGTTGATGGGCAGTTTAATCCGTTAGATGCCATTTATCAAACAAATTTCCATGAAGTGCAAGATTATCTAGCTATCACAAATATATCGTTTTACTATTCTTACTTCATCATGAATGATAACCTTTTTAACAGTTTAGATGAAGATTTACAAGCCATTGTTTTGGAAGCTGCAGAAGAAGCGAAATTAATTTCTAGAGATTTTACTGCGGAAAAGGATCTCGAAATGCTTGAAATTTTAGAAAGTGAATTTATTGAAATTACAAATCCTGATACTGACCCATTTAGAGAAAAGGTTTTACCTGTTTATGAAACAGTAGGGCAAACTGTTGGAGTAGAAGCAGTTGAGGAAGTCCAAGCCTTTTTAGAACAGTATCGTCAAAATAATTAATCGTTTTTTGGGGGTGCGGAGCTGCATTAACAGCATCGCACCCTTTCTTAAAAGATAAAGAATAAAATTTTTCAAATAGCAGCAGTTAGTCGATGAGACTGTATGCTTTCGCCAATAAAGACTTGGCAATAAGCAAGGTGCTCTTTATAAAAAGGAGGTAACAGTATGGTGAAGTATAAAGC
>SKSA01000040.1 GCA_007118195.1 Anaerobacillus sp.
TGAGCTTGCTCCAAATAATTTCAAAATTACCCTTAACCCTAGGAAAAACTGTGCAATTCCAATAATAATGTTAATTAAGTAATGAATAAATACAGTACTTTTCAACACTATCACTCCTTTATTACGGTATAGATAGTGTTTTCCCGCGAATTTTTAACAGTAAACCTCACATCCAACTACGACCACTCCCCGAAAAAAGCGCTATTTCTCTTTTTCAACCTCATCTATTTATGAGAGGATTATAATAAAAACCCTATCGCATCGAATTTTTTATTCGAAACGATAGGGTATTTCATCTATTTACTTTATTGTATTCATCACTTCTAACTCAGCTCTTTTTTTCAGTGCAACTAAACTAATCATTTCAAAGGCTACAGCAGAAGCAAGGCCCGCTGTAATTTCAGTAGGATCATATGCAGGAAGAACTTCAACAAGGTCAAACCCTACAATGTTTATTCCCTTTAAGCTTCGAACGTACTCTAATGCTTCAAAGCTTGTTGGTCCTGCTACTTCAGGTGTACCTGTGCCAGGAGCATAGGCCGGATCGACGAAATCAATATCAAACGTTACAAAAACAGGACGTTCACTATCCCCGACACGCTGATGAATGCGCTCTATAACTTGATCTTGGCCTAGCTTTCTCATTTCGCTCATCGGAATTACTTCAAAGCCTAAGTCTCTTGCATCTTCTATACAATCTGGACCATATAACGGGCCACGCATTCCAATTTGAATCGAATGACTCACATCAAGTAAGCCTTCTTCTACAGCGCGCCGGAATGGGGTGCCGTGCATATATTTTTCACCATAATAACTATCCCAAGTATCTCCGTGTGAATCAAAATGAATAAGTGAGATTGGCCCATATTCTTTCGCAAAGGCACGAAGGTTTCCTAATGAAATTGAATGGTCTCCCCCAATAATGATAGGAGTAATTCCTTTTTGAATGATTGTTGTAAGGCCTTCGACCATTTTGTCATACGTACGAAGTATATTTCCAGGTACAATATCGATATCACCGTAGTCTACACCTGAGCAATATTCAAAAATATTAATCTCTTGTTCTGGATTATATGGCCGTAACAGTACTGAAGCATTACGAATATGTTGAGGTCCGTAACGTGCACCAACTCGGTTCGATACTGCTGTATCAAAAGGCACACCAACAATGACAAAGTCGACGTCTTCAGTAGTCTGGATATTTTCCAGTCTCATAAACGTTCTAACACCAGTAAAGCGCGGTGATTGTGAAGAATCTTTCGGTTGAAATTTTTTCATAATACCCTCCCTATAATTTCCAAACAAATAATTGTTTTTATTTACAGTTTCATCTCAACTTTTTCTTTTATAAATGTATTTAAAGCATGATCTAGCATCTCTAGTCCAGCATCAACTTGCTCTTTCGTTACCGATAATGGTGGAATCATTCGGATTACTTCGCCTTCATTGCCGCAAAGGTAAAATAATACACCTTCCTTTAGAGCCAAATCTAGAATTCGTAATACCGCTTGACCGTCTGGTTGTTTCGTTACTGGATTGATGATTTCAATACCAATCATTAAACCGACGCTACGAATACTTCCTATTATCTCGTATTGTTCTTTCAATTCTAGAAGCTTCCTTTTTGCATATGCTCCTACTTCTCTAGTATTCTCTAGTAATTTTTCTTCCTTAATTACTTCTAAAGTTGCAAGCGCTGCACAACATGCAAGTGGATTTCCGCCAAAAGTTGTTCCATGACTACCTAATGGCCACTTTTGCATTAACTTATGGTTTGCTACCGTGGCACTTAATGGTAACCCTGAAGCTATTCCTTTAGCAATGGCCATAATATCAGGAGTAACTTGAAAGGTTTGTGCAGCAAACCATTCTCCAGTTCTTCCAAAACCAGTTTGAACTTCATCAAAAACTAATAAAATATCATGGCGATCACAAATTTCTCTTACCTTTCTTAACCAAGATTGAGGTGGGATAACATAACCACCCTCTCCAAGAATCGGTTCTAATATAATACAAGCAATCTCTTCAGGGGAAACATGGTGCTTTAATAAATTTTTAAAATCTCGTTCTAATTTTTCAACTGAACACCTCTCTACTTCTTCCTCTTTTAGATCTTTAAATTCAGGATCTTTCGGATTAAAATAAGGAATTTGATAAGTTAATCCATTTGGTTGTAAAAATTTGCGATATTTGCTTTTGGATGTACTTACACTAAGCGATCCTTGCGTTCTGCCATGAAAACAGCCTGTAAAAGAAACGACATAAGGTCTTTTTGTTACGAATTTTGCTAATTTGAGAGCGCCTTCGATTGCTTCTGTACCACTATTAGCAAAAAAGAAGCAATCAAGATCGCCTGGTAAAATTTCAGCAAGATCATCAGCAAGTCGTAATATAGATTCGTATTGGATAACACCAATAGGACCATGAATAAGTTGATCTGCTCCATCTTTAATTGCTTGAACGATTTTTGGATGTCGATGCCCTACATTTGTTACGGCAATCCCTGAGGTGAAATCTAAATATTGTTTCCCATCTAGTCCCCAATAATAGCAACCCTCTTCTTTTACAACTGGTAAATTAGGATGATCTTTTGCCATACTCGGAGCTAAACGAGTTGATAATTTTTTTGTAAGATGACTCCAATCATGAGACATTATTCTAACCTCCAACTTTTATTTAAAAGAAAAACAAATGTGCCATAACGACGATAATCGGTAATGTAATAATCGTACGTTGGAAAAAAATGATGACTAAATCTAATAAACTTAGCGGAATCTTTGATCTTAATAAAAGAATCCCAATTTCAGACATGTAGATTAATTGCGTTAAAGATACCGCTGCAATCACAAAACGCGTTAATTCACTTTCAATCCCGCTCCCTACAACAGCTGGTAAAAACATATCTGCAAAACCAACGATCATCGCTGGAGCTGCTGATGCCGCTTCAGGAATTCTCAATAATTCTAATAATGGTACAAAAGGATAAGATAAGTAGACAAATATTGAAGTAAATTCGGCGATCACTAATGCAATTGTTCCAAGTGCCATGACTAGTGGAATTAATCCAAACCAAATATCAAGAACATTTTGGAAGCCCTTCTTTGCAACATAAGTAACACTTTTAATTTCAGATGCTTTCGTTACAGCTTTTTCAACAGCCCACTGATAATTAGTCTTCCCTGCTGGTACATCCTCAGAAATCTGTTTACCAACAGGCTCATAATATGAATCTTCCTTCCGAGACAAAGGCGGAATTCGCGGACAAATGATTGCAGCAATTAGACCAGCAACAACAACAGTTGCATAAAATTGTACAAACATAGCGTCTAATCCGATAAAACTAATAACGACTAAGCTAAAGGCAATCGACGCAACAGAAAAGTTCGTCGCAATGACTGCGGCTTCTCGCTTCGTATAGTAGCCTTCTTCGTACTGCTTTGTCGTAATTAATACACCAACAGTTCCACTCCCCATCCAAGAAGCAACCGCATCGATCGATGAACGTCCAGGAAGTTTAAATATCGGTCGCATAACCCTTCTAACAGTAGTACCAATAAAATCCATAAGTCCAAACTCTAATAGTAGTGGCATTAAAAGTCCAGCAAACAAAAACCATGTTGTTAATACTGGTACAAGAGCGTAAAGTACAGTTCCACCAGTATACTCATCCCAGATAACACTCGGTCCGAAACTAAATAAAACCATTAGTGCAAATAAAGCACCTAAAACCCTCATTGTTAACCAAAAACCACCTACATAAAAAAGCGCTTTCAAAAAAGACGATTCCATGATCCATGCTGGCTTTAAAAGTTTAGCGGTAACTGAAAGAATAACTGAAAGAACTAAAATTACTGTCATAAACTGTGGTAAAGATGAAGAAAAAACTCCTTGAAAAAACTCTGCTAAAATTCCAACGCCAATTGTCCATTTGCCATCATAAGGAACAGGAACTAAAAATAAAAACAAACCAAATAATGAAGGAATAATAAATTTTAGCTTATTAGATGTAGTCATGACGTTCTCCTGCTGCTCAAATTCATCCAGCTTCTTTGCCTTTTCTTCCAAATAAAACACCCTCTCTTTTAAATATTCTTTTGAACCTAAGCCATATAGGATACATTGACTTATTTAAGGTGATGAACTTGAGGTTCTACTATATTCAATGCAATATTCATGCCAAATAATTTTTATATTCCGTATTTTTTAAGTTTTCTGACTACTGAAGGCTGACTAATTCCTAACTCTTTTGCCACTTTTACAGTAGTTTTATGTTTTTTCTTCGCTTGTTCTAGTACTTGCTTTTCAACTTCTTCCATAATTTCTCCTAAAGTTTTTTGTGAAAATTCAATTTCTCGTTGGAGTGAGGTCCTATATTGCTCAGGCAAATCTGAAATAGTAATAATTCTCGATGCTGAAGTAACGACCAACCTCTCAATCAAATTGATCAGTTCCCTCACATTCCCCTTCCATTGATGGTTATATAAATTTTGTCTAACAGCATCGTCAAGAATACGTTCTCGATTATATTTTGTTGAAAACTCTTGTAGGAAATGATCAGTAAATGAAAGGATGTCTGAAGCTCGCTCCCGCAATGGTGGGATAGAAATAGGTACGACATTTAGTCTAAAATAAAGATCTTCACGGAATTTCTTTTGTAATACTAGTTCTTCCAATGATTGATTAGTAGCTGCAATTAAACGAAAGTCTACATATTTTTCTTTCGTACCACCGACTCTATAAAAGTTTTTTTCTTGAATTAATTTTAAAACCTTTACTTGAAGAGGCATTGGTAACTCACCTATTTCATCCAAAAATAAGGTACCCCCTTCAGCTAATTCTACTAATCCAAGTTTTCCTTTTTTATTTGCACTTGTAAAAGCACCGGCTTCATAACCAAAAAGTTCTGCTTCAAACAAGGCTTCCGGAATCGCGCCACAGTTTACTTCAATAAATGGATTGCTTTTTCTAGGGCTTTCTTTATGTATCATTTTGGCAATGTAAGATTTGCCTACTCCGGATTCACCAAGTAATAAAACATTTACATCAACATCAGCTACTTGCCGAGAAGTTTCCAAGCATTTTTTCATTTTTTCTGAAATAGCAATACAACCAACATCTTTCATTTGTTTAGTTCTCAATATCTCCAATTCATTCTTTACACGTTCCATCTCATCTTGCATTTCCATCAAATAATTTTTCATATTAACCATTTCTGTAATGTCATGCGAATAGGAAGCGATTCTCCAAACATCACCATTTTCATCAAACACTGGAACACCAGTAATTAACAACTTCTTCCCAGTATTGGTTGTTTGGACGATATTAACTCTCTTCTTGTTTTCTATTACTAATGGCGTAACAATTGGCGTAAATACACCTTGTTTTTCTAAATCATATACAGATAAACCGACGATTTCCCTCTCCTCTATTCCATATAATGATTTAGTAGCTTCACTTACCTTGAGTATAAATCCATTTTTATCTGTAACTAAAAGGTCATCTTTTAAGGCTTCCAAAATCATTTTACTTTCATTTTTTTGTTCCACAAGATCCCACCCCTTTAA
>SKSA01000100.1 GCA_007118195.1 Anaerobacillus sp.
CGTCCTCTATTCCAATCTGTAAATAGCCATTTTCAAAACTTTCAGCATATACCCACCATTCATAATCATAAGCCGATAGGTCTACCCGTTTTGGATCCCCGTATTTTTCTTGAAGAAATGTGATTGGTTGTCCAATTAAAGAGTGCAGTCCACCTTCGATTAATACTTTGCTACTACGACTAAAATTCCCTACATCAAACAGCTGGTTATCAGTAACAACTAGACTTTTGTCTAATGGATCATCACCTTCAACCCCAAGTTTACTATCAATAAAAAAAGAAAAGTATATTGCGATTCCAGTAAAAAATAGTACAACCAACAAAGATATTTTCCCCATAAAATGCTCCTCTCAAAAAAGGTAATATGATTCGTATTATCCAAAGAGTCATTAACTTTACTTCTCTATGTACTTATATTATTACTGTTCTTTAATATGTATATATTTCCTGCAAATAGTTTATGACAAAATCTCACAAGAAGAGCGCAAGGCGCTGAAGCTAGACACAAAAAGGGCTGCCCCATAAGTGTCCGACACTTTGTTTTGAGACAGCCCCTCTACTAAATATTTAGTTTTAATGATGTACTTCTGGGCGTTCAGAGATCTCTGATAAAGCATACCCAGCTTCATCGTCAGTTCCCGTATTCACAGCTAAGTCACCTAATGCACAAATTCCAACTAAACGGTTATTTTCAACAATTGGGAGACGACGAATTTGATGATTTGCCATTAAGTTGGCTGCATCATCAATACTCATCCCCGGATCAGCAGTGATCAAATGCTCACTCATAATATCGGTAACTTTAGTTGAGTTAGGTCGCTTTTCAGCTACACCTCTAACAACGATGTCTCTGTCAGTGATCATTCCTAAAAGTTGGTCATTTTCACAAATTGGTATCGCGCCACAATCTAAATTTTTCATTTTAACTGCTACTTCATAAACGTTGTCTAAAGGGGTACAATACTCGACATCTGATGTCATGACATCTCGGACATGTTCCAATCTAAAAACCTCCTTAAAAAGATTAATTACATACATTTGTATCATGCCCGTTTTATAATTTTGTTATGATAAATTACCGATATTCTGTCGTTTAAATTGATCCCATTCTTCATTATTGATCTCACCAATCCATTGGCCGAATACAGAATTACCTCCACCTTTTCCACCAAATACTTCTTTTAATGCTTGTATACAAGATGAAACATTAAATAATTGTGATGAGGAGGAAGCAAATATCCAAGTATTGTGTTTACTACTACAGAAAAACACAGCCTTATCTCCTACTTCTATTATAATTTTGGCTAACTCTTTCATTTCTTGAATCGATCGCTCAGGCCACATTACTTCTACGGCCCCATTCTCGGATTTTTCTATCAACATATTTGCCTCATGATGAATTTCTTTTTCATACAGCTTTTGATATTTTTTCTTTAACGTTTGATAGCCTTGGAAAAACTCGGAAAATCTTTCGGTTACACTAGTAGGTGAGACATTTAATTTTTTACATACCTCTTGAGTAGATTGATACACTACTTGATAATAATTTACCGCTCTTTTCCCACATACAAAGCTGAGTCGAATATTTTGTTTGTATTTCTCCCAGCCGATCATTTTTATCATTCCTATTTCCCCTAACATACTTACATGAGTTCCACAACATGTAGACGTATCAATTCCTTCAATATCAATTAGGCGAACAAAAGCAGGCTTTTCCTTCAATTTAATAAGTTTGTCCGCGTTTACTTCGTCATAAGGTAATACATAACTCTCCACCGTTCGATTTTCAAAAATATAATCGGCTACCTTTTTTTCTACTTCATTAATATGTAATTCATTTATTTCACTTATTTGTAAATCAATTGTACACACTTCCTTCCCTAAATGAAAAGAAACGGTATTTATATCGTACAACTCTTTCCAAACAGCAGATAGAAGGTGTTGTCCACTATGTTGTTGCATATGATCAAACCTGCGAGGGTAATCTATAGAAAGTTTTACACGTACCCTATCGATGGATTCCGCAATTTTATGAAAAACTTCACTATCAAAAATTTGAACATCTAAAATCGGTATTTGATGAATAAATCCAAAGTCAGAGGGTTGTCCACCACCTTCTGGGTAAAAAATGGTTTGATCTAAAGAAATCCAAGTTTCACCATTTATCGTCTTTGTATTTTCAATGGTTGCCGAATAATCCTTTATATATGGGTCGATTTCATATATTTTTTTCGTCATCTTATTTCATTCCTTTTTTATATTTTATATCGACGATGTACCGTCACCATCTGGCATGTAAATGCTGACCGAGTTCTCTCGCTTCGCTGTAAAGCTACTGACCTCAATCACATCATGTGATAATTCCTAGTAAATTCATCGTGCAGCTTTGCGACGAGGAACCGCAGGAGCACTTCTAACAAATTTTAGAGGCTTGTTCGGAAAAACCGACCGTCATTTTGCTTTTTACATAGAAAAACATTTTTTAACATTTAACACGTGTCAATATAGTTTATAATAATTGCATCTTCTTTCTTTTCATACTATCATATTTATTGGAAAGAAGTTTACATAATAGGAGGGTTATTTATGAAATTTGAAGGAACAGGTATCTCTAATAAAGAAGTCGAGTTTGCTGAAGTAGAGCATGTATTAAGTGAGGCTGGTTTTGTTCATGCTGGCCAGTGGGATTATGAACGGGTAACATTTGACTATAAATTTGATGACCTCGTAAATGATGACATTTATTATCTACGTATTCAAGCATTTGCTGTTAAGGGGGACATCCCTTCACCATCTTGTGTTATTAAATTTTTAGATCCTATTTTAGGAAAGCATTATTATCCGCATGGCGTTGAATATGCTGAAGAAAATTTTCCTAAACATATTATCGAAAAAAGTCATAAAAAATTAGATCAAATTGAAGCTTTATTAAAATAAGGATGAATCCGTAAATATTTAGTGGGCCATCTCTTTTTAATAAAATGTGCGTTTAAAATTAATAAGTGAAATATAAAAAAGAAGCGTTCGTTCCCATACGCTTCTTTAGTCTTGGAATAATAACTGGTTTACAAACACATTTATTTCTTGAACTTGAAATCCTGTAAATAATTCTATATGTGTTTTTATTACATGTTGAAGTTTATTAATAACTTGTGGAATGTTGTTCCCGTAGATAACTCCAACCGTTACATCTACAATTACTTCTTCACTTTCAGTAGTAACCTTTATACTACCGTAATTCCCTTTTAGCGAATGTAAAATATTCCCTTTAACTATAGAGGAACTACATTCAACACCTTCCACCTCTGTTATCGCTACTTTCGTAATAAGTTTTATGACTTCGTCAAAAATATACACGACACCATGTTCCAGCTCTTTATATAGCATAAATAACCACCTTCATATAGTAATATTTTTGATAATAATTTCACAAAATCGATTTTTTACTGTAAATATTACAAAATACATACTATAATATTGATATGTTGTCCTATGAGAGAGGAGTTTGAAATGTCAGCAATATTTTGTAAGAAAAATATAATAATAATTATTTCAATTTTAATAATTATTATATTAGGTTATTTTATACTTCCGGTTTCTGTGCCGATAATTACAGCATTACTTACTGCGTTGCTCCTTGCTCCTGTTGTAAAGTTAGTTCAAATGAACAATAGAATAAAGCGAAGTTTAGCAGTATTTATTGTATTTATGATATTTTTATGCTTTATAGGCTTGACTGGTTACTTTTTAATAACGAAAACGATCACGCAAGTTGATTATTTCGTAAAAAATTTACCATCGTATATCACAGAAATTAATTATGCTTGGTTTAATATTCAAGAAAATTTATATGATAAATTTGAGGATCTCCCACAGGAATTTTTTGAAGAAGTTGATACATATGTACAAAATGCATTATCATCGTTACGGACTACAGTAAGTAGTAGAAATTTAGTGAGTGATATCACTTCTTTAATTACAAAAATACCAAATTTTTTAGTCTCATTCCTTGTTTACTTAATCGCATTATATTTATTTTTATTGGAATTACCTAAGCTTAAAAAACAAATCTTTTCCTATATGTCTGAGAAAACGAAAGATAAAGTACAATTTATGAGCTCTAGGCTCTCATATGTAATCTTCGGTTTTATTAAAGCTCAATTTTTAGTTAGTATCATTATTTTTATCATCTCGTTAATAGGATTATTGTTAATTGTCCCAGAGGTCGCACTGTTAATGTCGTTTATCATTTGGATCATTGACTTTATTCCCATTATCGGATCAATTGCCATCCTAGCACCTTGGGCAATCTACCATTTAATTGCTGGGAACCTCGGGTTGGCTACACCATTACTAATTCTTGCTGCGGTATTGTTAATTATTAGGAGAACAGTTGAGCCTAAAGTAATGGGACAACAAATCGGCTTATCTCCACTCGCAACTTTAATTGCAATGTATATTGGCTTAAAACTTTTAGGAGTTATCGGCTTTATCGTAGGTCCACTAGTTGTCATTCTATTTACTTCTGCTAAAGAAGCAGGGATTATTAAACTTAACTTCAAACTTTAAAATTGGTTTGACAAAAAATGAAGATTGCCACATCGCTACACAAAAAAGAGGCTGTCCTAAAACAAAGTTTCTGACACTTTGTTTTAGGACAGCCTAGTTTATTTAATTCGCTATCTATTGTAAAGTTAAATAGCTATGATGTTTTAAAAGCCCCAAATTGCGCGAAACACGTTTGTAACTTCCCCTGGAGGATAGATCACATAAAGTAAGAAATATACAGCAATCCCTGTTGAGGAACCTAAAAACCAAATGACCGACGTAATAGGTCCTAACTTTCGATGTAGTTTCATGTTATTTTTATAACCTGAAATAAGAGCAGTAATCCCTAAAACAGCAGCCGTTGTTGCCAATGTAATATGGATGATTAAGAAAATAGTATAATACACCTTTACTTCTTCAGGGCCTCCAAATGCAGTACTTCCAACAAAAACTGTCTTTGCTACATACGTTACAAAGAAAATCACCGCAAATAAAGCTCCGAAAAGCATCATTTTCTTATGTAACTCTATTTTTCCTCTGGCAACTACAACCCATCCTAAAGCTACAAAAACAGCACTAATCGCAATGAAAATCGTACTTATTAAAGGTAACAAATCAGTCACTCCTTTCCTAACTTAAGATACATTACACATACGAAAAAAAGACTCTATTCTAAAGACGGTTGTTTTAAAGTTTTAAACAGAGTCAAAAGAATGCTTGCCTCTTTACGTAAAGAGTGGAGTTCTTGAAAATAAATGAACTTTCAAATACAATCCTAAATCATTATACCATGTGATAAATATCACACCAGTATATAATTTTGACATTTTTAAAACATTTTTATAGTGTTTATGTTTAAATCTTCAATTTAAAATTTACAAATGAAGCCATCAAAACAGCTCCGTCTTCATTTAACATATAAATGTAGAGCGAAAATTTTAAATTGTTCATTCAACTTAGAAGAAGCCGACATACATTTACAATGTAGTCAGCTTCTCTAAAAATCATACTAAAATTTCACTACTCCTAAAAGAAGCATCAATGCTGCAACCATAGGAATGATTATCACTATTCCTGACAACATAAAGGCATTTGGCCACTCGTGGTCTTTATCCTTTAAGTGCATAAAATAATATAACTGTAATATTACTTGGACAGCTGCAAGTATTAAAATAAATGGTACTGCGAATGATGCAGGAATTAAATCACTCGCAACAGAGATGAAAGCTAGTACCGTGAAAAAGATCATTACTACAAATGTTATAATTTGGTGTCTCATTTCACGTTCAAGCTTTATTTTTTCTTTTTGCGAAAGATTGACTTTCGGTTGATTAGTATTTAAATTCGGTTCCATGCATCTATCCTCCTATTCCCATTAAATAGACAACTGTAAAAATGAATACCCAGACAACATCAATAAAGTGCCAGTATAAACTTGCTAAATAAAACTTCGGTGCGTTTGTTAATGTTAAGCCACCTTTACGATAACGGATTAAAAGAGTAATAATCCAACCAATTCCAAAGGCAACGTGAGCCCCGTGAAATCCTACTAACGTATAAAAAGCAGATCCAAATGCACTCGATGTAAATGTTAGACCTTGGTTTGTATAATCAATAAACTCATAAATTTCTAGACCTAAGAAAGTTACACCTAACGCTACTGTTACCCACATCCAAACGAGCATTTGCTTGAAGTTACCTTTTTTCATTGCTAACATCGCAAACACACTCGTTAAACTACTTGTGAGTAAGATCATTGTCATTATAAAGACAAGTGGTAAGTGAAAAATGTCTGCTGCTGTTGGTCCACCAGCTGTTCCGTTACGTAATCCTAAATACGTTCCGAAGAGACTAGCAAAAAGTACTGTTTCTCCACCAAGGAAAAACCAGAAAGCTAAAAACTTATTACGTCCTTCAAGAGTTGCTTTTTCAGGATTTGGAGGAAGCGTGCCCGTATTATGTGCTGCGTGACCCATCTTATCCTACCTCCTTATCTTGCTGAATCTCTTCCACTGGAATGTGATAGCCGTGATCTTCTTTCACTGATCTCACAACCATACAACCTAATGTGATACCAAGACCGACCACTGAAATCCAGTACGTGTGATAGATAAATCCAAAACTTGCAATAAATAGTCCGATAGACATAATCACTGGTAAAATCGATCCGTTTGGCATATGAATGTCACCAAGTGGTTCTGCTACCGGCATTTTCTTGTTTCCTTGCATCTTTTCATACCATAATGCATCAAGCTCACGCGCAACTGGCGTTTGAGCAAAGTTATACTCTGGAACTGGCGTAGGTGTTGCCCACTCTAACGTACGACCATCCCAAGGGTCAGCTACTGCTTTGTCGTTTCTTGAAACAAAAATATTTACAAGAAGAAGTATAAATGCTACAGCCATAAAGAAGGCCCCAATTGTACTAATAAAATTCAGGTCATTTAAGCCTTGGCCATCTAAATAAGAAGCAACACGTCTAGGCATACCCATTAAGCCTAAGAAATGCTGAACGAAGAACGTTAAATGGAACCCGAATAAGAATAACCAGAAAAACCATTTTCCTAACGTTTCATTTAACATATATCCGAAAATCTTTGGCCACCAATAAAATGTACCAGCGAATAATCCGAATACAACCCCACCGATAATCACGTAGTGGAAGTGAGCAACTACGAAATATGTGTCATGGAACTGGTAGTTTGCTGCTGAAGTCGCAAGCATAACCCCCGTTACTCCACCTAATACGAATGAAGGAATAAACCCTAAAGCAAATAGATTCGCCGTTGTAAATTTAATTCGTCCACCCCAAATAGTTAGTAACCAGTTAAATATTTTAATTCCTGTTGGAACAGCAATCGCCATTGTTGCAACAGCAAAAATGGCATTAGCAACAGGTCCCATACCAACTGTAAACATATGGTGCGCCCACACCATGAAACCTAAGAAACCAATAATAAGCGTTGCAAATACCATTGCACTATACCCAAATAAACGCTTTTTCGAAAAAGTAGAGAGTACTTCAGAGAAGATACCAAACGCTGGTAAAACTAAAATATACACTTCTGGATGCCCAAATATCCAGAATAAATGCTGCCAAATAACAACGTTACCGCCTGCTTCGACAATAAAGTAATTTGCACCGAATAGACGTTCAAACATTAGTAGGAAAAGACCAACTGTTAATGCAGGGAAAGCAAATAAAATAAGTGCTGATGCTACGAATGAACTCCATGTAAACAATGGCATTTTCATCATTGTCATGCCCGGTGCTCTCATCGTAATAATCGTTACGAGGAAGTTAATTCCTCCAATTAATGTTCCTGCGCCACTAATTTGTAAACCTAATACATAGTAATCTAACCCTGTACTTGCATATTCTGCACTTGATAATGGAACGTATGCTGTCCAACCTGCATCAGGGGCTCCCCCAAAGAACCAACTGAGGTTCAGCAATATTCCACCAGATAAAAACAACCAAAAACCTAATGAATTTAAAAATGGAAATGCTACATCACGCGCACCTATTTGTAAAGGCACGATAAAATTCATAAGTCCAAATAGTAACGGCATTGCCGCTAAAAAGATCATTGTAGTACCATGCATTGTAATAAGTTCATTAAATGCTTGTGCACTGACAAAATTTGACTCTGGAAACATTAGCTGAATTCGAATTAACATGGCTTCTAGTCCACCTAACGCGAAAAAGAACGCACCGGCAACCAAATACATAATTCCTATTTTTTTATGGTCAACAGTCGTCAGCCAATCCCAAAGTGCGCTTTTTGTTAAAGCTTGTGAGTTTGACAATGAAATTTACCTCCTTTTCGGCTAGTCTAGGACTTTTAAGCCCTTCATATATTCGATTAATGCTTTCATATCATCTTCATTCAGATGATTAAACGGCGGCATCTTGTTACCAGGCTTTGTTTCAGCTGGGTAGCGAAGCCATTTTTCTAAATTTTCTTCATTAAATTCTAAGAAGCCTGCAATAACTTCTCTTTCTCCAAAGTTTGTAAGATCTGGTCCACCGCTAGCTGGATTTCCTCCAACTCCACCAACAGCATGACAGCCTATGCAACTTGCTTGGAAAACTTCACGACCAGTTTCGGCTAATTGACTTGCTGGTTCTTGTTCTGGCCCGATCATGTTCGTTGCCCACTTGTCAAAAACATCTCGTTCAACAGAAATAACTCTGAAGTCCATCAACCAGTGTCCTTCACCACAAAGCTCTGTACACTTTCCTTTGTAAACTCCAGGGTGAGAAGCCTCAAGCCACATTTCATTCGTTATTCCTGGGACATTATCTTGTTTACCAGCTAAAGCCGGAACCCAGAACGAATGCATAACATCAGAAGCTTCTAGATTAACTAAAATCTTTGTGTTAGTAGGAATATACATATCTTGCCCTGCAACGATATCATGGTCTGGATATTCAAACTCCCACCAAAACTGATGTGCTGTTACATTTACTGTAATTGAATTTTCATCTGCTTCCACATTTGCCAAAGTAAACGTATCCATTACATTCGGGATTGCAAGTATTAGTAGCAAAATGACTGGAATTGTTGTCCAGATGATCTCTAATGTTTTACTACCCTCTACTTGCTTAGGAATATGTGTATCTCCGGGTTTTTCTCTAAAACGAATGAGAGCAATTGCAAAGATAACAAAAACGACAACGATCACAATAATCATGATATACAAGCTTAACTTAATAAGTGATAGCTGCATCTCTGCTACAGGTCCTTGAGGATCAAGGGCACTTAAATTTACTTCGCCACAGCCCGCAAGCAACAACAAAAGTGCTGATAACGGGAGTAGACGGCCAAGTTGTTTCATCAAAGTAGTAAACCTCCCTTTTTAAAATATGTGATTATATTTCTAAACAATGTGGATGACAATCATAAGAATAAAAATAATTGTTAAGTAGTTAAGGGAATAAACAAACATTAATCTCGCCCATTTAATATCATCCTTCATGAAGAAGCCCGCAAGTCCAAGAGCTAACCAACCTACTCCTAAAATTGCTGCAATCGAAGTATAAACAGGTCCAAACGTCGGTGATAATAGCAGTGAAATTGGAATAAGTGCTGCAACATAGAAAACCATTTGACGTTTAGTTACTGCAAAACCTGCTACGACAGGAAGCATAGGAATGCCTGCTTTGCGATATTCCTCACAGCGCTTCATTGCTAAAGCAAAAAAGTGAGGTGGTTGCCAAATGAACATAATTAAAAATAATACCCAGGCAACCGGGTTTAACCCTGCATCAATTGCCGCCCAACCAATCAGTGGAGGAACCGCTCCTGATACACTACCTACAATTGTATTTAATGATGTTGTTCTTTTTGTCCACATCGTGTAGATAACAACGTAAAAAATTAAACCTATTAAACCTAGCACACCTGCACTTAAAGAGGCTAGGAATAAAAAGACAAGGCCTAATGAAGATAAAGTGAGACCGAATATTAACACCTGGTTATCTGGAATTTTTCCGGTTACCGTCGGTCTTTCGTTTGTTCTTTCCATTAAATGGTCAATATCTCTATCGATGTAATTATTTAAACTACATCCACCTGCCATAACAAGAGCCGAACCTAACAACCCAAAAATGACTAGATGTATATTTGAGATTAATTGAATATCCATATAATAAGCTGCTAAAAACATCCCTGCAAAAGCTGTAATCATATTCGACATAACAATTCCAACCTTTGTTAACGCAAGAAAATCTTTCCACCTAACATCAGTATTTGATGTATTAGTAATAGTTGTTTCAATCACTTTTGCACCTTCTAAAACCGTTTTATTCAAGATTTTCACCCCCACAAGTTATTAAACTAAAACTATATCATCGGATATATAATTACAGAATGTTAAAGATTAAACACCCTGTATTTCAATCCAAAAATGCAGCAACCTTTTTCCTTAATTTCAGTCATTTACCTCAATGTGATCGCATAAATAACATATACTAGTTAAATAACATGATCTTAGTGGAAAACGACTTAACAATCACATTATAAATGAAAACGCAGTGATTTTCATCACTTATATTTTCCATTTTTATATTCTTACCAAGATTGTAACATTTTTATATTGCTAAAGGTAATTATATGCTTAATATGGTAAATTGACAATTTCGTATTTTGTACTTAAAATGAGATAGGCAACAAATCCGTATAATAAAAAGGTCAGGTGAGCACCTTGAATAAAAAACTTAAAATCTTTTCAATTGTAACCACCATCGGAATGATCATTGTCCTACTCCAAGGAGCATTAGTTACAAAAACTGAGTCTGGACAAGGTTGTGGCGATTCTTGGCCACTTTGCCACGGTCAAGTAATTCCTGAATCAATTTCAACTGCCGAAACGATGATCGAATATAGTCACCGCTTTGTTTCTGGGATTCTTGGATTAATGGTTATTATTCTAGCAATTTGGATGTGGAGAAAATTTCCACATGTTAGAGAGACAAAATTCCTTTCCATCATTGCTATATTATTTATTATTTTCCAAGGATTGTTAGGTGCTGCTGCTGTTATGTGGGGACAATCCTCAGCCGTACTAGCATTACATTTCGGTTTTTCATTAATTTCATTTGCTAGTGTACTGTTATTAACCATTCTTGTTTTTGAAGAAGACAAAGGCCTGAGTATACGCTTGCCACGTATAACAAAACAACTTAAAGCATTTATCTATTTCATATTTATTTATCTATATATTGTTGTATACACAGGTGCACTCGTTCGCCACACTGGTTCAAGCCTAGCATGCGCTGGTTGGCCATTATGTAATGGCCAAGTAATACCACAGTTACAAAGTAGCATTGCCGTCCAGTTTGGACATCGTGTAGCTGCCGGCTTATTCTTTTTGATTATTTTAGCCCTTGCTTATCATGTATACAAAAACTATAAAGACGAAACAGCACTTCGTTATACCACGTTTATATCGTTATTTTTAGTTACTGCACAAGTCGCTAGTGGTGCTTACGTTGTATTTACACAAATGAGCTTATTGTCAGCCATGCTCCACGCCTTTTTAATCACATGTTTATTTGGAGCAATTAGTTATTTAGTCATGCTTGCAACAAGATCTAATTCCAAGTAATAGAACAACCATGAGAATCTTCTCTCAACCCAATATGTAAATGTCGGCCGGCTTCCTTTCACTGCGCTGTTATCTCTGGCGATATAAAGGCTTGTTTAAGGAAAGCAACCGACCATTTATTTTTACACAGAAAAAAGACTAGGACTTTGAAATGAATTCCTAGTCTTTTTACTATATTCTTATAATCATCCTATTCATTAATATTTTTCCAAACAGTCGATCACCTCATTGTTCTTTTAATGTTCATAAGTCGGGTAAGGATATTTTGTGAAACATTTCACAAACTTACTTTTCATTGCATATATTGGTATTGAATATAGATAATTCGCAAACTTACTTTTTTAGAATAAATTAGGACTAGGAAGGTGTTCATTATGAAAAAAAAACAAATTGTTATTCTTGGCGGTGGGTATGCGGGTGTAATGACTGCTATAAATTTACAAAAAAAAATAAAAAATAAGGAAGCAGATATTATTTTAGTAAATTATGAGGATTACCAATATTTAACAACAAAGTTACATGAACCTCCAGCAGGTACATTACAAGAAGATAAAATTAAAATAATGATTAATGAGATCATTGACACTAATAAAGTCATCTTTAAAAAAGCAACTGTTATCGGTATTGATAAGGAAAACAAAAAAGTCCTCTTAGGAAATGAAAAACTAGATTATGATTACTTAGTTGTCGCATTCGGAGCCGTTCCTGAGACCTTTGAAACACCAGGTGTAAAAGAGCACGCATATTTCATTTACAATTTTGATAGTATTCACCAACTAAGAAATCAAATTAAAACTATGTTTCAAACATATAGTAAAGAAGCGAACGACGATTTATTAAGCTTCATAGTCGTTGGTGGAGGCTTTACTGGTGTTGAATTTTTATCAGAATTAGCGTACAATGCTCCAGCCTTATGTAACAAATATGGGGTTCCTTTAGAAAAAATTAAGATCAATTGTGTTGAAGCCAGTTCCTCAATCTTAAGGGAATTTGAAGGTGAAATGATTAATTATTCACTTTATGTTCTAGAACAATATGGAATTAAGATTAGATGTAATAAGAAAGTGATTAGGTGCGAAAACGATGGAGTAATTTTGGATAATTCAGAGAAAATCTACGGTAATACAATTATTTGGACGGTAGGTATTAAGGGAACTCACATCTCATCTCAAGCTGGATTTAACGTGATCAATGGTCGTGTGAAGATCAATGAATTTTTACAAGTCCCTGATGAAGAAAATATTTTCTTTATCGGTGATAGCAGCATTTATACAGACGAACGAGGGAACGAAGAACCACCAACTGCTCAAATAGCTATTCAACAGGGAGAACATTGTGCTAGAAACATTGTTGCATTAATCAGAGGAAAAGCTCTAAAACCATTTAAATATATTTATCGAGGAACATTAATGTCTTTAGGTAGAAAGAAGGCTACTGGAGTTGTCTATGGAATAAAAGTTAAGGGGCGAATTGCCTCATTGTTAAAGAAAGTAACAGAATGGCGCTATTACTTGAAATTAGGTAGTATTAAATTATTTTTAAAGAAAATGTTTATTTAAAATAAGCGGCAGAAAAAAACGAGCTCTTATCAGCTCGTTTTTTTACTTTTATTCATAATACCAATCAATTAGCCACATCAATCTACTTCTTTGAGCTTGTGGTGCTGAAAGGGCATTATCAAATTTATTTTAATTATTTAATTCAATAAGTAAATCACCGGTTTGAATAGCTTCTCCATTTTGAACGTGAACTCGCTCGATTACTCCATCAAACGGCGCTTGTACAGTTGTTTCCATCTTCATCGCTTCTGTAATCATGAGATGATCGCCTTTTTTAACCTTATCGCCGGCTAAAACAAGCGTTTTTACTACCGTTCCAGGCATCGTTGCACCGATATGATTAGTATTTCCTTTTTCAGCCTTGATTTTCACAGAAACCGTACTCTCAACATTTTGATCTTTTATTACAACTTCTCGTGGTTGACCATTTAATTCGAAATAAAGGATACGAGTCCCGTCTTTTTGTGCCTCGCCAATGGATACTAGTTTTACGATTAACGTTTTTCCATGTTCTATTTCCACTTCGATTTCTTCACCAAGACGAAGTCCATATAAGAATGTTGGTGTATCAAGTACTGATAAATCACCAAACTGTTCATAAAAACGTTGTTGGTCTAAGAAAACTTTTGGATAGAGAGCAAACGAGATAATATCAAAATCAGTAACTTGACGATTTAATTTTTCAAATAATTCTCCCTTAAGCAAATCAAAATTAACTGCAGGTAAGTTTTCACCTGGTCTTGACGTAAATGCTTTCTTACCTTTTAAGATAATCTGCTGTAATTTTTCAGGAAAACCTTGATAAGGTTGCCCTAAGTTACCTTGAAAGAATTCAACGACAGAATCAGGGAAGTCTAAAGACGCTCCACGCTCGTAAATATCTTCTTCAGTTAAATTATTTTGCACCATAAATAATGCCATATCACCAACGATTTTAGAAGATGGGGTTACCTTTACGACATCACCAAACATATCGTTAACCGTTCGATACATCTTTTTTACTTCATTCCATCGGTTTTTCAAGCCAACTGCCTTCGCCTGTTGTTGTAAGTTGCTATATTGTCCGCCAGGCATTTCATGTTCATATACCTCTGAATGCGGAGCTACCATACCACTTTCAAAACCTTGATAAAACTTTCGGGTATTTTCCCAATATTCACCTAGTTTTTCAACTGCTGTAATATTTAGATTCGGTTGTCGTTGACTACCAGAAAGTGCATAATATAAGCTATTCATACTCGGTTGTGAAGTTAGCCCAGCCATCGATCCAACAGCTACATCAACAATATCAACCCCCGCTTCAATAGCTTTGGCATAGGTGAATAGACCGTTTCCACTCGTATCGTGCGTATGCAAATGAATAGGAATATCAATCGACTCTTTTAGTGTAGATACAAGTCTATAAGCGGCTTCTGGCTTTAATAAACCTGCCATATCTTTTATGCCGAGTATATGCGCTCCTGATTGTTCAAGTTCTTTTGCCAACGATTTATAATAATCGAGATTGTACTTAGATCTATTGGGATCTAAAATATCTCCCGTATAGCACATCGTTGCCTCAGCGATTTTTCCTGATGAACGAACAGCATCAATCGTTAACGTCATACCAGGCACCCAGTTTAAACTGTCAAAAATTCGAAATACATCAATACCAGCCTCTGCCGACTTATGAACAAATTCTTCAATAAGATTATCTGGATAATTCGTATATCCAACCGCATTTGATGAGCGAAGTAGCATTTGTAATAGTACGTTTGGCATTTGTTTTCTTATAGTTAATAAGCGCTCCCAAGGGTCTTCATGTAAAAACCTCATTGCCACATCAAATGTTGCTCCTCCCCACATTTCTGATGAAAATAAATGAGGCAGCATTCTTGCAGTTGGTTCAGCGATTCTTTTTAGATCATGAGTTCTAACACGTGTTGCTAAAAGAGATTGATGAGCGTCACGGAAAGTAGTATCAGTAAGTAATACTTCTTTTTGTTCCTTCACCCATTTCGCAACTCCGTCAGCCCCTTTTTCGTCTAGGATTTGTTTAGTGCCATTTGGTATTGGCTCTAACAGATTTAATTTAGGAATAGCAGGTTGATCAAATACCGGTTTTTTCATTTTTTCTAAACCAGGATACCCATTGATCGTTGTTTCCCCAATAAATGTTAGCATTTTCGTTCCACGATCTTTCCGTTTTGGGAAAACAAAAAGTTCAGGTGTTGTATCAATGAAAGATGTATTGTACTCACCATTTAAAAATTTCTCATGCTGAACAACATTTTCTAAAAAGGCGATATTTGTTTTTATTCCACGGATTCTGAACTCTCTTAAATTCCTTAACATCTTTGAGGCTGCATCTTCAAAATTTAGCGCCCATGTTGATAATTTTACTAGTAAAGAATCGTAATATGGAGAAATTACAGATCCTTGAAAACCGTTACCAGCATCAAGTCTAACGCCAAAACCTCCACCTGAGCGATACACCGAAATTCTTCCTGTATCCGGCATGAAATTGTTGCTCGGATCTTCCGTTGTTACACGTGATTGAATCGCAAAACCGTGGCACATGATTTTATCTTGAACAGGAATATTAAGCTTTTTCCCATGAATTTCTTCACCATCAGCAATAAAAATTTGTGCTTGGACGATGTCAACACCCGTCACCATCTCGGTAATCGTATGTTCTACTTGAACACGTGGGTTTACTTCAATAAAATAAAATTCACCTGAATCAGTGACTAAAAACTCAACTGTACCAGCGTTAACATAGTTGACCTTCTCCATCAATTGAACAGCTGCTGCGCAAATCTTTTCCCTTACTTCCTCGGTTAGAGAAACACTTGGGGCAATTTCAACTACTTTCTGATGACGTCGTTGTACAGAACAGTCTCTATCATAAAGGTGAATAATATTACCACTACGGTCACCTAATATTTGAACTTCTATATGCTTCGGGTTTTCAATAAACTTTTCTACATAAACTTCATCATTACCGAACGCTGATTTTGCTTCGGATTTCGCTCGATCATACGCTTCATTAAGTTCTTCCTTAGATCGAACTATCCTCATACCTCGACCACCACCACCAAGTGAAGCTTTAATAATAAAAGGGTAGCCGTGCTGTCCGGCGAAACTATGAACGTCTTCTACATTATTAACTGGACCATCGCTACCTGGAATAACTGGCAAGCCTGCATCAATCGCCTGTGCTCTAGCTTGAACTTTATCCCCGAACATAATTAAATGCTCTGAACTTGGACCTATGAAAATAATTCCTTCTTTTTCACACCGACGGGCAAAATGAATATTCTCAGAAAGAAAGCCGTACCCTGGATGAATTGCATCGACGTCATTTCGTTTCGCAATTTCTATGATGCCTTCAATATCTAAATAAGCATCAATCGGTTTTTTACCTTCCCCTACTAAATAAGCTTCATCAGCTTTATAGCGGTGGTAAGCGCCAGTATCTTCATTCGAATAAATAGCGACTGTACGTATATGCAGTTCAGTACAAGCTCGGAATATACGAATTGCTATTTCACCACGGTTTGCTACTAATACTTTTTTTATTTTTTTCAACCTATTCATGATTACCTCCCAAAAATTTCAAATAACCACCTAACATCTGATGACCCGATGATAAGATCTCTGTAATAAACTTACTATTTATCATACAATTTTTTAAAAATAATTTAAAGCGTTTCCCATAAAAAATATTGAATTATTATTAAATTTCAAACATTTGATTTCAAATTTTCACTTATCACTTTTACTATTACCCAACCATCAGAATAAAATAAACCAATTTTATAAGGGATGAGATTCATCACACACATCCAGAGGTTAAACAACGCCAACCATTGAAACCAAATCGTAATATAATGATCACCACTCCCTAAACCAGGCAGCAGTAGAAAGAAAGCGATACATCCGTTTAACAAAGGGCCACCAAGGGAGAGGATAATTTGTTTCATTGAAGATAAGTTTTTATTCAATTCAAAAAAGGTTGTTCCACCATACGGAAATATGTGAAGAACAACCGTTAAATCTTTAACTTTAAGTCTGAACATCTCTTTACCAGAGCCAATCCTTACTGTTACATTCTCTATAAAAAAAAGTCTAGTAACAAAAAAATGTCCTAATTCATGACATAAAGTTGTTAGCGGTAAAATCGTAAAAAAACAAAAAATGATAAAAACGATATTTTCCATAGTTTTCTCCTTGCAATTAAAAAAGATGACTCTTTTTTAGAGCTATTCTCCTCATAAAACAAAAAGGAAGGCTCCAAATGAGTCATCTTCTTTAACTAAAAATTATCTTTTCATCGACGCTTCATGAAGAGCTGCAAGTTCACGTTCAAGTTCAGCCAACAATTCTTTTCCTATTTCCTCCTCAATTAGCTCAAGGCGGATAGCGAAATCGATTTCCCTTGATAATCCGAACATTTGGGTATCTAAAACCTCTTCATAAAGAGGGCATTGTGGCATCGTTAAGTTAGCCATTTGAACTTTAATAAGCTTTAAAATCTTATTTGCATCCGCTTTTAGAAGGGCGTACGCTTTTTCGTTATGTCCTGTTTGAACATCGTTAGACATTGGTTATTCCCTCCCATACGAGTTGTGTCACTGTCCCTTATTAC
>SKSA01000369.1 GCA_007118195.1 Anaerobacillus sp.
GGGGGGAGCGAATGATGAAGTATAAAATTCCGATTGTTTCAAGTATGAAGAAAACTAGGTTGAGTACGGCTACGGTAATTGACCAGCAAGAAAAAATGTTAGATGACGGTCGAATGATAAAAATTCAAAAGTGGAAGGAATCGAATAATACATTTATCACTTATTTTTTCTCGATGGAAGAAATTGAAGAAAAATCAAAAGAAGAACTATATAATTACTTAGTTGCTAAAGGGGTAATGATCAATCAACCTTATTCTAAAGGAAGAGTAACTTGTCAAAAGTTTTTGGATGATAATAAACAGCAGTGTTGGGGGCTGACGGTCATTGCAGATAGAACGGAAGTTGAACATTAAGGAAAAGAGCAGTCCTTATAAGTGCAAATTACTTCATTCGCTTATTAAATCGTGAAAAATTAGACGTTTAATAAGTTAGGTAAAGTAAAATCCACTTTTGGACAGCCCTTTATTATAATAGGTTCGAAAATATTTTAACTTGGAAAGCCGTTTAACACCAAGCGATTAATTTTTTCTTATTAAACTAACTTTGTTGTCCAGCTCTCGACGTTCCATACATCGGTTGCTATGTCTTGATAAAATTCAGGTTCGTGACAAATAAGAATGATACTACCTTTATAATCTTTTAATGCAGCTTTTAACTCTGCTTTTGCATCAACGTCCAAGTGGTTTGTAGGCTCATCTAGAATTAAAATATTTGTCTCGCGATTAATCAGTTTACAAAGTCGAACTTTTGCCTTTTCACCACCGCTAAGCACACTTACTTTACTTTCGATATGTTTCGTCGTTAAACCACATTTTGCAAGAGCAGCGCGAACTTCGTACTGAGAAAGAGAAGGGAAATCGTTCCAAACTTCATCAATACAAGAATTGTTGTTTTTTTCTTTCACTTCTTGCTCAAAATAACCGATATGCTGGTATTCACCTTTTTCGACAGTGCCATCAAGAGGGTTAATTTCACCGATAATGCTTCTGAGTAACGTTGTTTTACCGATTCCATTTGCCCCAACTAAAGCAATTTTTTGACCACGTTCCATGCGAAGGTTTAAAGATTTTGATAATGGCTCATCATACCCAATGACAAGGTCATTCGTTTCAAAAATAAGCTTACTCGTTGTGCGAGCAGGTTTAAATCGAAACTCTGGTTTTGGCTTTTCTTTGGCGAGCTCGATGACATCCATTTTATCGAGTTTTTTCTGACGAGACATCGCCATATTTCTCGTTGAAACACGAGCCTTGTTTCGAGCAACAAAGTCTTTTAGTTCTGAGATTTCTTGTTGTTGTCTTTTGTATGCCGCTTCTAATTGTTGCTTTTTCACCTCATACACACTCATAAAATGGTCATAATCACCAACATAGCGGTTCAATTCTTGGTTTTCCATATGATAAATGAGATTGATGACACTATTTAAAAAAGGTATATCATGCGAAATTAAAATGAACGCATTTTCATAGTTTTGTAGGTAACGTTTTAACCATTCGATATGCTGTTCGTCTAAATAGTTCGTCGGCTCATCTAAAAGTAGAATATCAGGCTTTTCGAGAAGGAGCTTTGCCAGGAGAACCTTCGTTCTTTGCCCACCACTTAAATCTTGAACGTCCTTATCTAAGCCGATGTCATCAAGACCAAGACCACGTGCGATTTCTTCTACTTTCGCATCAATCACATAGAAGTCATTGTTTGTAAGCATGTCTTGAATCGTTCCCATATCTTCAAGGAGTTTTTCTAATTCATCAGGACTGGCATCTGCCATTTTATCGCAAATCGCATTCATTTCTGCTTCTAAATTAAATAAATATTGAAACGCACCTTTCAAAACGTCACGCATTGTCATGCCTCGCTCGAGTACAGTATGTTGATCAAGATAACCAACACGAACGTTTTTTGACCATTGCACTTTCCCTTCATCAGGTTGAAGTTTACCGGTAATTATATTCATAAACGTTGACTTACCTTCACCGTTCGCACCAATAAGACCGATATGCTCACCTTTTAAAAGACGAAACGACACGTCATTGAAAATCGCACGATCACCAAATCCGTGACTTAACTTTTCTACTGTTAATACACTCATTATTAACACCCTTTATTTTATGGGGGTTTTCCCCGAAATTTTTAAAGTTTTTAAAACGCATACTTAATAGATTATAAACGAGATTTCGGGTGTTTTCAAAGGTAATTTACGACTTTGTTGGTCATGAAAGGTGAAAGTTACCATTGGTTAAATTATATTTAAATTTTTACCGATTTTTTCTGCAATATTAGTTAGGCAAAAAACCGCTAGGATTAATTCAAATCCGAGCGGTTTAGTAATATTAATTTCACATAAAAGTATTTTGTCCCTAGAATGATGTCTAGATTTAGTCCGGTAAAATATTAGGGTTTCACCGTTTCTAAATATTCGTCATAGCTCACTTGTTTATCGACAAGTCCGTTTGGAGTAAACTCCATAATACGGTTAGCAATCGTTTGAATAAATTGATGGTCATGAGATGCAAACATCAATGAGCCTTTAAAAGCAATTAAGCCGTTGTTCACCGCTGTAATTGATTCTAGATCAAGGTGATTTGTCGGTTCATCTAAAACGAGAACATTGGCACCACTTAACATCATTTTTGAAAGCATACAACGAACCTTTTCGCCCCCAGATAAGACGCTCGCTTTTTTCAGTACTTCTTCACCAGAGAAAAGCATTCTTCCTAAGAAGCCACGTAAGAAGCTTTCACTGTCATCTTGTGGTGAAAATTGGCGTAACCAATCGACTAAGTTTAGCTCACAGCCTTCAAAAAATTTAGAGTTGTCTTTCGGGAAGTACGCTTGGGAAGTTGTAATTCCCCATTTGTACGAGCCACTATCCGCTTCCATTTCACCCATTAAAATTTTAAAGAGAGTCGTTTTGGCAAGCTCATTTGTTCCAACAAGAGCAATTTTGTCTCCTTTATTCATAACGAATGAAACGTTGTCTAACACTTTTTCACCGTCGATCGTTTTCGTTAAGTTTTCAACTCGAAGTAAGTCATTCCCAATTTCACGGTCAGGTGTAAAACCGACAAATGGATAACGGCGTGATGACGGCTTAATATCGTCAAGTGAAATCTTATCTAAAAGCTTTTTACGAGAAGTTGCTTGTTTTGATTTAGAAGCATTCGCACTAAAACGGGCAATAAAGTTTTGTAGTTCTTTAATTTTTTCTTCTTTCTTTTTGTTTGCATCTTGTGCCATTCTTGTAGCTAATTGACTTGATTCATACCAGAAATCATAGTTACCTACATAAACTTGAATTTTTCCGAAATCCAAGTCAGCGATATGTGTACAAACTTTATTTAAAAAGTAACGGTCATGGGAAACAACAATGACCGTGTTTTCAAAGTTAATGAGAAACTCTTCAAGCCATTGGATGGCTTTAATGTCTAAATGGTTTGTCGGCTCATCTAGTAAAAGTACGTCAGGTTTTCCGAATAACGCTTGTGCAAGTAATACTTTTACTTTTTCAGAACCTGATAAGTCAGCCATTTTTTTATGGTGAAGATCTTCGCCAACCCCTAAACCTTTTAATAGAATCGCAGCTTCAGATTCTGCTTCCCAACCGTTCATTTCGGCAAATTCGCCTTCAAGTTCAGCGGCTTTCATCCCATCTTCATCAGAAAAGTCTGCTTTCATGTAAATCGCATCTTTTTCTTGCATCACTTCATAAAGGCGAGCATGTCCCATTATGACCACGGTTAAAACTTCGACATCCTCATATTCATAGTGGTTCTGCTTTAGAACCGCTAGGCGCTCACCAGGCCCCATATGAACATCTCCTGTTTGTGATTCGATTTCTCCAGATAAAATCTTTAAAAATGTTGATTTCCCAGCACCATTTGCGCCGATTAATCCGTAACAATTGCCTGGTGTAAACTTAATATTTACATCTTCGAATAATTTTCTATCTCCGTAACGTAAACTAACATTTGAAACAGTAATCATCTATTATTATTCCTCCATACATCATAATCTTTAAAATTATAACAGATAAGTGACGCGAGGACAAAAAAGTTTACAAAAGTTAGTGAGATTTGCTAAAGTTAAGTATATATTTAGAATTACGAAATAATTGGCTGAGGGTATGAAATTGAAAAAGTATTTCCTACATATCAACAATTATCACACATGATTTCCTTTGCGCCAGACGGAAAGAAAGTGTATGTACCAAACATCGGTAGCCATAACATTACGGCATACGGCGCTCTTTTTGACAGCTGAAAGCTAGCGGACATACGGGACGCTATTTTGCAAAAAAAGAGTGATTTTAGGCGTAAGCGGACAGGGAACCGTTATTTGATGAAAAAGTAGGGTAAATACGAAGATTTTAAGCGAATAAGGTCTCTATCAAATGCAAACTCTAGCAGTTTTTCTTTGATAACCAGCTTTTCAAAAATAGTATAAAAAGAAGCGGAAGTTTCTGCAATAAAAATAGTATTAAATAGAAGAGTTTTTATTAGGTGTACGTTAATTGATTTTGCTTTCTCGATTTCCCTTTTTTCTCAGCGCTTCCTTCCTACATAACCATTCAACATCATGATATTGATCATTAAATAAAAAAAGAAATTAAAACTCTTGAAGGAAAATCAACTTATTTAGGGAATTGCTAATATTACGAGTAATTTTATTGGAGGCAAAAGATATGAACATCATCGAAAAAGCGATTGAAGTAGCTGCAAAAGCGCACGAAGGCCAAGTGAGAAAGTTATCGGCAGTTCCCTATATTACACATCCATTTACAGTAGGAATGATTTTACAACAAGCTGGCTACAGTGATGAAATCATTAGTGCAGGTATTCTTCACGATACAGTTGAAGATACTGAGCTAACACATGCGGATATAGAGAATATGTTTGGCAAAGAAGTTGCGACATTAGTGGCAGGTGCTACGGAACCAGAAAAAGCTGTGCCTTGGGAAGAGAGGAAAGAGCATACGATTGAAATTTTACAAACGGCGTCCAAAGATATATGTGTTGTCGTTTGTGCTGATAAAATTCACAACCTTCGCACGATGAAATATGAAATTGGGATAAAGGGTGACAACATTTGGGAACGGTTTGCTAGAGGTAAAGATAAACAAGAATGGTACTATCGTGAAGTATTAAAAAACATTTCGAATAAATTAGAGGGCGAACCATTACTTGAACAGTTGAAGCATGAATTTGAAGCTGTGTTTCGGTGATTAGGTTGGACAGTATCTCGAAAAAAATAACGCTAAAGAAAAAGATCGCTCAGCCTTTGGCCGAACGATCTTTTCTTATTTTTAGCTTAATTCGACCTACCTCTGGCATGCAAGTTCGTTGCT
Source organism: Anaerobacillus sp. (assembly GCA_007118195.1). Taxonomy (GTDB): domain Bacteria; phylum Bacillota; class Bacilli; order Bacillales; family Anaerobacillaceae; genus Anaerobacillus. The sequence goes on from SKSA01000369.1 coordinate 5,345, forward strand.
TTTACGGCTGCGCTTAGAAGTTGTTTAAAATCGCCTTCTTCTAACACATTTAAACCTGCAGCAGTAGAACCACCTGGAGTCGTTACTTGTTCGCGGAGCTCACTTGCAGGGGTCCCGGCTTCGAGCATCGCTGCTGAGCCAGCAATCATTTTCACTACGAGTTTACGTGCTTGATCTTTGTTAACACCGTATTGAACAGCGGCTTCTTCCAA
>SKSA01000017.1 GCA_007118195.1 Anaerobacillus sp.
GAAACTGCTGGAAAAGCAGCAATGGAACACGGTATGAAGTCTATTGAGGTTTCTGTAAAAGGACCAGGCGCTGGCCGTGAAGCAGCTATCCGTTCATTACAAGCAGTAGGACTTGAAGTAAGCATGATTCGTGACGTTACTCCAGTTCCACATAATGGCTGCCGTCCACCAAAACGTCGTCGCGTATAAAAAAAAGAAATCGAAATATTGTATAGATTTCCTTGAATTGTCAATAATGTGTAAGAGTTATTTTCAAACTAGTTATAGTTCGGTTCTTACAGAAGTTGACTCAATTAGGTATGAACGGCTCAGAACTACCTAATGGGGAATTCCGGTTGGACACTAGGAGTCAGCCGGAGTTTCGACGTTTTGAAGGAGGGTTTGTTTAATGATAGAAATTGAAAAACCAAAGATTGAAACGGTTGAAATCAGCGACGATGCTAAGTATGGTAAATTTGTTGTTGAGCCACTTGAGCGAGGGTATGGTACGACTTTAGGTAACTCTTTACGTCGTATTTTACTATCGTCATTACCAGGTGCAGCTGTTACAGCAGTTCAAATTGATGGAGTACTACATGAGTTCTCTACCATTGAAGGTGTCGTAGAAGATGTAACTTCAATCATTCTAAATTTAAAGCAGCTTTCTCTTAAAATTTACTCTGATGAAGAAAAAACATTAGAAATAGATATTCAAGGGGAAGGCGTAGTTACAGCAGCAGATATTACTCATGATAGTGATGTTGATATTTTAAACCCAGATTTGCATATTGCAACTCTTTCAAAGGGTGCTCATCTTCACATGCGTTTAACTGCTAGTCGTGGTCGCGGATATGTTCCAGCTGATGGAAACAAGAAAGAAGATATGCCTATTGGAGTAGTTCCAATTGATTCTATTTACACACCTGTATCTAGAGTAAACTATCAAGTGGAAAATACTCGTGTAGGACAAGTGACAAACTATGATAAACTAACCCTTGATGTCTGGACAGACGGTAGCATTCGTCCAGAAGAAGCTGTTTCTATTGGCGCTAAGATTTTAACTGAACATTTAAATATTTTTGTCGGTTTAACTGATCAAGCACAAAATGCTGAAATTATGGTAGAAAAAGAAGAAGATCAGAAAGAAAAAGTTCTAGAGATGACGATCGAAGAACTAGATCTATCTGTTCGTTCGTACAACTGCCTTAAGCGTGCTGGCATTAATACTGTACAAGAATTAACTCACAAAACTGAAGAAGATATGATGAAAGTTCGCAACCTTGGACGTAAATCTTTAGAAGAAGTACAAGAAAAGCTTGCAGAACTTGGACTCGGTCTTCGTACAGAAGAGTAGTCATTACTCATTATATATAGATACTCATAAATGCTTGAGAATTTCTAATTAAATATATACAACTTGAACAGAAGAGTTACAACAGCACGATATCTCTTCTTACTTCAAATAAAAAAGGAGGGAATCTCTAATGGCATACGCAAAATTAGGTCGTGACAGCTCTGCTAGAAAGGCACTGTTCCGTGATCTAACAACAGATTTAATCATCAATGAAAGAATCGAAACTACTGAATCTAAAGCGAAAGAGCTTCGTTCAATCGTTGAAAAAATGATTACACTAGGAAAGCGTGGCGATCTTCATGCTAGACGACAAGTGGCGTCTTTCGTTCGTCGTGAAGTAGCTGACCAAGAATCTGGTCAAGATGCAATTCAAAAGCTATTTGCTGATATTGCACCACGTTATGAAGATAGACAAGGTGGATATACTCGTATTTTAAAACTTGGACCACGTCGTGGTGATGGCGCACCAATGGCTATCATCGAGTTAGTTTAATAAATACATCTATTAAAGGGCGAGACGAAGATATAATCTTTAGTCTAGTCCTTTTTTATTTAGTTTTGAGTGGAAGAGTGTTGAGTTATTAAGTAATGCTTTGGAGACAATGTACAATTTGCAATGTACAATGTACAATTTAAAATAAGAAGGTGGCTCGATGATAAAAGAGTTAATTAAAATAAATGATTTATCTTTCAAGTATGAAGAAGATGGAGAAGAGGTTTTAAGAAATATTGACTTGTGCATTTGTGAAGGTGAATGGGTATCAATTGTTGGCCATAATGGTTCAGGTAAGTCGACATTAGCGAAGTTTCTTAATGGGCTACTTATTCCTTATAAACCTAATGTTGTATCGATAGAAGGGTTAGATACGGTCAACGAAGAAAATATTTGGGAAGTACGCAAAAAAGTAGGTATGGTTTTTCAAAATCCTGATAATCAAATGGTGGCAACAACGGTACAAGATGATGTAGCGTTTGGTTTAGAAAACATAGGTGTCCCACAAGGAGAAATGTCCGCGAGAATTGATTGGGCACTAAAACGAGTGAATATGGAAAGTTTCAGTAATTACGAGCCACATCGTCTCTCAGGTGGTCAAAAGCAACGTATAGCCATTGCGGGTATTTTAGCGATGCGCCCTTCAGTACTCATCCTTGATGAAGCTACATCAATGCTAGACCCTATGGGGAGAGAAGAAGTCTTGGATACCGTTTGGAAGCTTTGTAAAGATGAAGGGATTACCATTATTAATATTACTCATGATTTAGAAGAAACCGTACACTCCGATAAAGTGATCGTTATGAAAAAAGGAACCATTTCCATTCAAGGTGATCCTCAAGAAGTTTTTCAACATAAAGAAAAGTTAACGGAGGCGGGGCTAGAGTTACCGTTTCCCCTGCAAATGCAAAATGACTTAATGGTAAAAGGTTATAAGTTTTCTACTGCTTGCTTAACAAAGGAAGATTTGGTGAATGAATTATGGAAATTAAAATCAAAAATTTAGAGCATGTTTATATGCCGAACACCCCATTTGAGCACCAGGCATTAACCAATATAAATTTAAACATCAAATCTGGACAGTTTGTGGCGATTATCGGCCATACAGGTTCAGGAAAGTCAACAATTGTCCAACACTTAAATGGTCTATTAAAGCCGACAAAAGGTTCTATTCAAATAGGTGATATTGTTATTGAGGCGAATAAGAAAAATAAAGATTTTAAAAAATTACGACAACTAGTCGGTATGGTTTTTCAATATCCAGAACATCAGCTTTTTGATGAGACTGTAGAAAAGGATATTGCGTTTGGTCCTTTAAACTTTGGTTTTACGAAAGAGGAAGCTTTTAAGAAAGTATTAGACGTGTTGCCTCTAGTAAAGCTTGGTAATGAGGTGCTTCAAAAATCTCCTTTTGATCTTAGCGGTGGACAAAAACGTCGAGTAGCGATTGCTGGAGTTTTAGTAAGTAAACCGAGGGTCCTCGTTTTGGACGAGCCTACAGCAGGTTTAGACCCAGTTGGGCGAAAACAAATGATGGAGTTATTCACTACGTTACATAAAAAAGAAAAGCTGACGACTGTTTTGGTGACCCATAATATGGAGTTTGCGGCAATGTATGCTGACTTAGTCGTTGTTATGGATAGAAGTAATATATGGATGCAAGGTACACCAGAGGAAATTTTTAAGTCGCCTGAGAAGCTAAAAGAGATTGGTCTTAATGTTCCAGAGACGGTTCAGTTGGCGATGATGTTAGAGGAAAACTTTAAGACGGAGTTACCTAAAAATTTATTTACAAAAGAATCCTTATTAAATTCGATCACTATGTTATTAGAGAAGGAGAAAATATAACAGTGTTTCAAAATATTATTATCGGTCAATATGTAGCAGGAAACTCCTTTATTCATAACCTTGACCCTCGTAGTAAATTGACTATAACGTTCTTATTCGTACTTATCGTTTTTTTAGCTAATAATTGGCTGACTTACTTGGTGTTATTTTTATCGGTTTTAACCGCTATTATGATTTCTAAAGTATCCCCAGGCTATATTTATAAAGGGATGAAACCGATCTTTTTGTTAGTTATTGCGATGTTTATCCTTCATGGAGTATTGACGAAAGAAGGAGAATTGCTATTTGCATTAGGTTGGTTTGAAGTGTATTTAGGTGGAATTATTCAAGGGTTATTTATTGCTTTTCGTTTATTGTTATTAATTATGATGACAACACTCTTAACTTTAACAACGGCTCCGATTCAATTGACCGATGGATTAGAAAATATATTTGGTCCATTGCGAAGATACAATGTTCCAGTTCATGAATTAGCTCTAATGATGTCGATATCTTTACGTTTTATTCCTACATTATTACAAGAAACAGAAAAAATCATGAAAGCACAAATGGCTAGAGGGGTCGATTTTACGGGAGGATCTATAACTAGACGTATTAAAGCGATTATTCCTCTTTTAGTACCATTGTTTATGCAGTCGTTCCGGCGTGCAGAAGACTTAGCTACTGCGATGGAAGCAAGAGGATATCGTGGTGGTGAAGGGCGAACGAGATTAAGGGAACTGGAATGGGCGCAAAAAGATACAGTCGCAGTGTGTTTAATTGTTGCCATCGGTTTTATCTTATTTTTTTTAATGTCATAATTTATTTGAAATAGTCTATTTACCCATATTCCATAAGCTAAAATCAACAATCTTTTAGCAGAAACATAAAAAAATAGAGGTTGTGTAACTAGTGAAAAGAATAAAATGCAAAATCGCCTATGATGGTACATTTTTTAACGGCTTCCAAATTCAACCTAAAGGTCGGACAATTCAAGCGGAAATAGAAAACGGCTTAAAAAAACTTCATAAAGGAACTGAAGTGAAAATTTATGCTTCAGGAAGAACAGATACGTTTGTTCATGCCAAAGGGCAAGTGTTTCACTTTGATACGCCACTGCAAATTCCAATGGAACGATGGCATAATGCCCTTCAAACCGTTTTGCCTGCGGATATTGCTGTTATAGAAGTTTTGGAAACAAGTAATAATTTTCATGCTCGATATGATGTTGTTAGTAAAGAGTATCGTTACTTCGTTCAACGCGGTAGGAGAATAGATATTTTTCGTCGAAACTACCGTTATTTTTACCCCTATCAATTATCAGTTGAAAAAATGGTCGAAGCTGCTAATCAATGTTTAGGCACTCATGATTTTACATCTTTTTGTTCTGCAAAGACCGATAAAGAAGATAAAGTGAGGACGATCTATTCAATTGAGATTGTGGAAAGGGAAGATGAACTTGAATTCCGTTTTGTAGGGGATGGTTTTTTACGTAATATGGTAAGAATCCTTGTCGGTACTTTTCTTGAGGTAGGTAGGGGAAGACGAAATGCCGAAGATATCATTACCGTTTTAAATAGTAGGGATAGAGAGTGTGCGGGGCACACGGCACCTGGTCATGGCCTCTTTTTATGGCAAGTAAATTATAACAACTGATCCTAGTGTAACATTTTGTTGACATTGTGCTCTAGATGTTATAAGATGATCTATGGTATTTCTAAAACCCACTAGCCCCGGGTTGCAGAATGTTACTTTAGACACGTTGAAATAAAAATATTTTAATTTTGAATGTGAAAGCTTTAGGAGGGAAACAAAGCATGCGTACGACATATATGGCAAAGCCAAACGAAACTGATCGTAAATGGTATGTTATCGACGCTGAAGGTCAAACTTTAGGTC
>SKSA01000214.1 GCA_007118195.1 Anaerobacillus sp.
GACACCCTCTTTTCAATTTAGTCCTCCATTGTTGATAAATCACCTGTTGGTAAGTCAAGTTCCCAAGCTTTTAATACACGTCTCATAATTTTGCCACTTCTCGTTTTTGGAAGTTTTTCTTTAAATTCAATATGCCTTGGTACAGCATGTACTGATAATTCTTTTTTTACAAATAAACGAATTTCTTCTTCAAGTTCATCAGATGCGCTAAAACCTTCCCTTAAAGAAATAAATGCTTTGATCACCATCCCACGGACAGGATCAGGTTTTCCAATAACTCCTGCCTCTGCAATAGCTGGATGCTCAATAAGTTTGCTTTCAACTTCAAATGGACCTACTCTTTCCCCAGAAGTATTAATGACATCATCAATTCGACCTTGAAACCAAAAATATCCTTCTTCATCCATATACGCCGAATCTCCAGAAATATACCACCCATTATGAGTAAAATACTCTTTATATTTTTCAGGATTATTCCAAATCGATCTCATCATTGACGGCCAACCCATTTTTAAAGCTAAGTTCCCCATTCTATTTGGTGGAAGAACATTACCATGGTCATCAATAATTGCCGCTTCTACTCCTGGAATCGGTTTCCCCATAGAACCCGGCTTAATATTTAAGCAAGGATAATTGCAGATCATCATTCCACCCGTTTCCGTCATCCACCACGTGTCATGAATTCTTAAATTAAACACCCTTAACCCCCAACGAACAACTTCAGGATTTAACGGTTCTCCTACACTTAATATATGCCGCAGCGATCTAAGATTAAATCTTTGCGTTAACTCTTCACCAATCCCCATCAACATTCGAAAAGCAGTTGGAGCGCTGTACCATACTGTAACCGCATAATCTTCGATCGTCTGATACCAATCATTTGGATTGAAGCGTCCGCCTCTTACTACATTCGTAACACCATTAAGCCATGGACCAAACACTCCATAAACTGTCCCGGTAACCCAACCTGGATCGGCTGTGCACCAATATACATCATCCTCATTTAAATCTAATACCCACTGTGCCGTTTGGTATTGTTGTATCATCGCATTATGGGCATGCAAAACCCCTTTCGGTTTCCCTGTTGAACCTGATGTATAGTGTAAGAGCATGCCATCTTCACGATCAACCCATTCAATTTCTAGTTCCTCACTGGCCCCTTCAAATTGTTTTTTAAAGCTAACAATTTGATCGCTTTCCGGAATATCATCTCCAACCAAAACGACCTTTTCTAATTTTGGAAGCTTATCTAGTGGGACACGGTTAATCAACTCAGGAGTTGTTACTAACAGTTTCGCTTCACTGTCATTTAAACGGTCATAAACTGCCGCATCCATAAACGCTTCAAAAAGTGGACCAACAATTGCTCCAACTTTTATTGCTCCTAAAAGACAAAAATAGAGCTCTGGTGAACGTGGCATAAATATAAAAACTCGATCACCTTTTGCTACATTCAATTGCCTAAACATATTCCCTGCTTTATTTGTTAATTGCATCAATTCTTTAAATGTATATTGTTCTTTTCTCAACTCATCTTTATAATAAAGGGCAACTTTATCTTTTTTATCACTTTCAACATGACGGTCAATTGCCTCATGTGCAATATTTATTTTTCCTGTATTAAACCAAGAAAACTTCTTTTCAACTTCAGTCCAGTCAAAATGATCTGCAGTTGTTTCATAATCATCCAAATTAAAGTTTCCTCTTAACGCTGGAATAATTTCCATGTTCATTTTATAAACTCCCCCTTTATATTCCATTTTTTCTATTGTAATATAAATTGAGAATTTTCTCAATTGTTAAAAATCTCATCGAATATTATGTGTCAAATTCGTTATAATGATAAAATTTGCTAAAAGATCATGTATAATAAAGAAAATTGAATCTTTTACTTCAAGGTGGTGTGCAAATGATCCATAAAAAAACTTACAACGCACTTGAGTTACAAACTGGAAAATATACACTAATTATCGAAGGTCCTCTTTCTGAAAAGGAACTAGAAACCTATAAGTTTCATGAAGGATTAACAGCATTTAGACCATCAGAAAAGCAGAAAAAAGCTCTTTTAGGGATCGCTGATCTTCCAGAAGGTAGAATTATCGTAGCACGACACCACGATACAATCGTAGGTTATGCCACTTTCGTATATCCCGATGAACTTGAAAGATGGTCACAAGGTAATATGGAGGATCTAATAGAACTTGGCGCTATCGAAGTAGCTGCACCTTATCGTTCATGTAAAATTGGTAAACATCTGTTAAAAGTTGCAATGATGGATGACGCAATGGAAGACTATATTACTATCACAACAGAGTATTATTGGCATTGGGACTTAAAAGGAACAGGTTTATCAATTTGGGACTACAGAAAAGTAATGGAAAAAATGATGAGTGCTGGAGGATTAGTTTGGTATGCAACAGATGATCCTGAAATCTGCTCTCACCCGGCTAACTGTTTGATGGTGAGAATCGGTAAAAGGGTCCCCCAAGAATCCATTCAAAAATTTGACCTGATCCGTTTCCAAAATAGATTTATGTATTGAGTTTTGAGTTTTGAGTATTGAGTTTTAGTTTTGAGTTTTGAGTTTTGAGTTTTGAGTTTTAGTTTTGAGTTTTAGTTTTGAGTTTTTGAAAGTTAAGCTTTGCTGCTCTCCTTTCACTAAATTACAAATAAAATTTCAAATTCAATCTGCAAAGGGAGTGAAATTAATGGTCGTTGAACAAATAATGAAACGTAATGTATATACGATTGATATCACAACAACGATTCAACAAGCTATAGATTTGATGGATAATAATAGAATACGTCACCTCCCAGTCACAAATGAAAAAAATGAGTTGATCGGAATAGTTTCTGACCGTGACATCCGCGATGCAAGACCATCTATTTTTGATACAGATAAACACGAAGAATATTTTTTAAACCCTGTTTCAAAAATAATGATTTCGGACGTAATAACTGCCCACCCTCTCGATTTTGTTGAGGACGTATCTTCAATATTTTATGAACATCATATCGGTTGTCTTCCTATTGAGGAAGACAACAAATTGGTAGGAATTATTACTGAAACCGACCTTTTGCATACTCTCGTACAATTAATGGGCGCACATCAACCCAGTTCACAGATTGAAGTACAAGTTGAAAATGTTGCTGGGATGCTTGCAGAAATTGCTACGATTATTAAAAAACGAAATATCAATATTACTAGTGTTTTAGTTTATCCTACAAACGGTTTAGAACATAAAGTTCTAGTATTCCGGCTACAAACGATGGATCCACGAGGGGTTATTTCTGATATTGAAAAAGATGGTTATAAAATTGTCTGGCCGCATTTACCGGGGATGACACCATGAAAAATGCTGCTTTCATTTTTTCACAAGAACAACAAACGTATAAATTTAGCAATGACCACCCCTTTAACCAAAAACGGTTAGATTTAACTTTCGATCTATTAAACAAATGTAACGGAATACGTGAAGAAGATATTTTAACACCTCGTATGGCTACTGATGAAGAATTATATTTAATCCATGACAAAGATTACGTTGATGCTATAAAACGTGCTGGTAAAGGAGAGCTAAAAAGTTCAATTGCTAATACTTTTGGAATTGGCACCGATGATACCCCAATATTTGAAAATATGCATGAAGCTGCTGCCCTTTTAGTTGGAGGGACATTAACAGCAGTTGATTTAGTTATGAAGGAGAAATATTTACACGCTTGTAATTTAAGTGGTGGTCTTCATCACGGCTTTAAAGGAAGGGCCTCAGGATTTTGTATTTATAATGACAGCTCCATTGCGATTGAATATATCCGGAAAAAATATCAAGCAAGAGTACTGTATGTCGATACAGACGCCCATCACGGTGATGGAGTACAATGGGCATTTTACGATCAAGATGATGTGTGTACATTATCTATCCACGAAACCGGCCGCTTCCTATTTCCAGGTACTGGGAACATTAATGAACGAGGGAGTGGTAAAGGCTACGGCTTTTCTGTAAACTTACCTATGGATGCGTTTACAGAGGATGATTCGTGGCTTGATGCCTATAAAACCTCCTTAAGAGAAGTAGCTGAGTTTTTTAAGCCAGATGTAATTATTACCCAAAATGGTGCAGATTCCCATTATTATGACCCTCTTACACACCTTTGTTCAACTATCGATATTTACCGAGAGATTCCGATGTTAGCTCATGAAATTGCTCATGAATTTTGTAACGGAAAATGGATTGCTGTCGGTGGAGGGGGGTACGATATATGGCGAGTCGTTCCTCGTGCTTGGGCAATGCTCTGGATGGAGATGTCTGATAACCGCGTTGCAACAGGACCACTTCCTAAAGAATGGGTCGAAAAATGGCAAAAGCACGCTCCGGTCGACCTGCCAAAAACTTGGGAAGACATTCCACCTATTTATCCTGAAATTCCAAGAAAAAAAGAAATAGCTGAAAAAAATGCATTAACCGTTGAAAAAGCCCTTTCTCACATTCGCAACGAAATGTATAAAAGAAAAAACCATTCACAAACTAGCACATAAGGAAGTTATTTTTTTCGTTAAACAATAGATAAAGGTATCTGATCTCTAATGTTTAATTCTACAGTTTTCTGCGGAAGTATACCTACATTTTTCAGAACATTTAAATTATACAAAATAAACAAAAAAGAGGTTAACTCAAGGTGCACAGTGATTTCATTTATTTTTAAAATGAAATGCGGAATGCAAACATTGGTTTGACCTCTTTTGTATGAAAAAAGAAATGCTCGGTCGATTTTCTTGAGTGCGCCTCTAAAGGTCGATAGATTGTATAATTTCTTAAATATTTTCGACGATTGAATTCACCATAGAAAATGAACGCTCTGAAGCTAGCTTAGTAAACTCAGCAAAGTTTACGTTAGCTTCACCATTTGCTTTATCAGACATAGAACGAATAATAACGAAAGGAATACTATTCAACATTGCAACGTGAGCAACAGCAGCTCCTTCCATCTCAACACATGTCCCACCAAAAAGTTCACCTAATTGTGCCACCTTTTTATGGTCTGCAATAAATTGGTCACCACTTAAAATGGTCCCCTTAACGACATTAACGTTAGAAAGGGTTTTTGCTCCTTGTTCTGCTAACTCGATCAACGCTTCATCTGCAGCAAAGACTGAAGGATAGTTAAACATAGGTACCTCACCTTTTTTAAAACCTAATGCAGAAGCATCAAGATCATGTTGAAGCGCATTGGTTGAAATAACGATGTCGCCAATATTTAAGTTAGGATCGACTGCCCCTGCTACTCCAGTAAAAATAATGTTAGTCACCGAAAAATGATCTATTAGAAGCTGAGTAGTAATCGCCGCATTTACTTTTCCAACACCTGACTTACAAACAACAACTTCTTTATTATGTAACTTCCCTATGTAAAACGTTATCGTAGCCTTTACAACCTCTTCGTTTACTTCAATTTTTTCCTTCAATAATTTTATTTCTTCATCCATTGCTCCAATAATTCCAATTTTCATCGTGTAACATCCTTTCAAGTTTTGAGTTTCAAGTTTTGA
>SKSA01000371.1 GCA_007118195.1 Anaerobacillus sp.
GGTACACGTTTATTCGTTTGCTCAACAACGATCGATATGACTGTTTTACGATCTTCGACTGACATGAGTGGACCTGATCCATTTGTTCCTAGCGGAAATAACCCGTGTACCCCATTATCAATTAAAAAATCGACATAATTACGTAAAGCCTTTTCATTTATTTCACCGTTAGCAGTAAAAGGTGTCAATACCGCTGGAATTACACCATGTATCATCTTAATTCCTCCTATTTACGAAAAAATATTTTTTATTTAACTTTATTATACGAAATAAAATTTCTTTTATCTACCTTTTATCGAATTTTTTTTAAAAAAATATCCATTTTGTGAAATTTATTTTCACTTATTTACGGTGTCAGACACCCTAAAAAGACATTTTCCCCTTATTTGTCCGTGTGTAGTGGACAAATAGTAAATAATTACCTAAGTATCCTTTTTGTGACTTACTCTTCTTATGAAAGGATTTTTCTTCTTACATAAAATAAGTAAAAATTGGAAATGATAACGCTACTTATACTACTAAAGCAAAGTCAGGTGACCGCTATGCCGCAAATTGCATCCATTAGTTCTTTCGAGCCACCGTACACATTAAAGCAAGATGTAACGACAGAGTTTGCTCGAGAATTGTTTAGTGAAAGCTTCCATGATATTGAGCGTTTATTGAATGCTTTTTCTAATGGACAAATTGATGAACGACAATTTGCGATGCCACTAGAATGGTTTCGCGTTGAGCATTCATTGAAAGAAAAAAATGATTTATACATTGAACTCGCTACAAAATACAGTGCCCGTGCCATCGAGCTTTGCTTAGCAAACTCGTTTTTTCTGAATGAGGAAGTAGATGTAAAAACCATAGATGCGATTATTCTCGTTTCTAGCTCCGGAATGGCAACACCCAGTATTGATGCAAGACTGATGAACATCCTCTCGTTTTCTCCGTATACTAAGCGAATCCCCTTATGGGGGCTTGGGTGTGCAGGTGGTGCTAGTGGCGTGACGCGCGGCTTTGAATATTGCAAAGCATATCCAAAAGCGAATGTGCTAGTTGTATGTGTAGAGCTTTGTAGCCTCACATTTCAGCGGAATGATCTTACGAAAAGTAATCTGATTGGCACTTCTCTTTTCGCTGATGGCGTTGCCTGTGTTTTAATCACTGGAGACCACTCACCCATACGAGAAATAACCACCCAAATGTTACAACCTACAATTGTTGCTACACAATCAACATTAATGCCAAATTCCGAAGATGTGATGGGATGGGATATAAAAGATAGTGGTTTACACGTCGTTTTCTCCCGAGATATTCCTAACATTATAAAAAATTGGTTACGCCCAAATGTAGACGAGTTTCTACAGTCACACAATTTAATGATCAATGATCTATCCGAATTCATCGCTCATCCCGGTGGAAAAAAAGTAATTGATGCCTATATTGAAACTCTTGAAATCGATCCACAAATGACCAATGAAAGTCAACGTATATTACAAAAGCACGGAAATATGTCGTCACCGACCGTTCTTTACGTTCTTAAAGAAATCATGAAAAAAGAGCATTTCGAGGGTGACTACGGGCTAATGGCTGCACTCGGTCCTGGATTTTCATCTGAACTAGTATTGCTACAATGGAAAGGAGTTCACTAATGTTTGGGGTATATTTATTAATTGTTATCGTGATATGTCAGCGAATTATTGAAGTAATCATTGCCAATAAAAATGCGGAGTGGATTAAAGAGCAAGGGGGCTACGAAGTAGGAAAAAATCATTATAAGTACCTCGTTTTGCTTCATACGTTATTTTTCTTATCACTAATAGTAGAAGTGACGGTCCATCGACCTACATTTGTTGCTTGGGCGATTATTCCATTTTTCATTTTTTTAATAGCGCAATTGGGGCGGGTTTGGGCATTATCGTCACTTGGCGAGTTTTGGAACACAAGAATTATGGTGCTGCCTGGGGCAAAAGTCATCGCCAAAGGACCGTACCGATTTATCCGTCACCCGAACTATGTAATTGTCACCACTGAAATTGCGATGCTTCCATTAATTTTCCAAGCTTATTGGACACTGATCACCTTTACAATCATTAATGCCATCGTACTTTCTGTGCGCATCCGTACCGAAGAAAAAGCACTTAAAGAGGCTACAAATTACGAGGAAGTCTTTGAAAAGCGAGGACGTTTTATCCCTTCGTATGAGGATTGAAAAGTATAAAAAAAGGGGGCGTCCATCGGAACATCCCCTTTTTTGATCTGCGTTTTCTTACTTTATTTTTTTGTCGCTTCCCAATCAGCAGCAAATTTTTCGATCCCTTGATCTGTTAGCGGGTGCTTTGCCAATTGCTCAATAACACTAAAAGGAATCGTTGCGATATGTGCGCCTGCCATTGCGACACGTGTCACATGATCTGGGTGACGAACCGATGCAGCGATAATTTGTGAATCTAACTGATGAACTCGGAATAACTCAGCAATTTTTTCTACTAATTGGACACCATCTTCAGATATATCATCTAAACGTCCTAAAAATGGTGATACGTATGTAGCCCCTGCGCGAGCAGCTAAAAGTGCTTGGTTAACGGTAAAAATAAGGGTAACGTTCGTTTTAACCCCTTTATCTGCTAAATAACGTGTCGCTTCCAAACCCGCTAATGTCATCGGGAGTTTGATCGTCACATTTTTATCTCCACCATTAATTTTGATAAGTTCATTAGCTTCGGCAATCATCTCTTCGGCGCTAACTGCGGTAGGTGACACTTCTGCAGAAACTGATTCTACTTCAGGAACTGCTTGCAAAATCTCTTCAATACGATCTTCAAATTTCACATTTTCTTTTGCAACGAGCGAAGGATTTGTCGTAACTCCAGATAAAACCCCTAGTTTGTGCGCTTTTTTGATTTGATCAACATTTGCAGTATCAATAAAAAATTTCAAATAAATTACCTCCATTACATAATAGTTTTTGTTTTTAATATTTCCTTTTTACCTACTTCTACTCCTGCTTCGTGACAAAGGGCAAAACAACTCTCCCAATCCAAATACAACAAAAAAAATTTCATACCTATGTATATACTAAGGAATTTTTTTCCTTAAATTAATTATACAATAATCAAAATATTTTTAAAACCTATTTTTTGGGGTCAGACCTCTCGAAAAGTCAAAAATCCCCGATTTGTCCACGTTGGAGAACAAATCAGGGATTTTAATATTACGTTACCTATTTAATCAACGATTACCTTCGTCAAGATTAACTGGCCGTTGTCTTTTTCGTAATAACTAAATGTGACAGGATCATTTTCTTCGATGACTTCAAGAAATTCTCTTACTTCTTCTGTTAGGCGGTACGCTCTTTCGTTTCCGTCTGCATCGATAATTTCTACTGAGTTGTTATCGATTTGACCAACGTAAGTACCCGTCTTCGTAATTACAGCATCATTAAGATTCATTGTAAATGATACTTCTACACGATCGCTCAATCCATCTAATTCATTTGCCACTGACCAAACTTCCAATGTATAAGTTCCATCTTCTAACTTTTCGAGAGCTTCAGATAAATCAACCTCGACGACGTATGTGTCGTTGGCAGCAATAGTTTTTTCCACAAATGCTTCACCGAACATTCGGTCATCTGAGTACTGATAGACGGTATTCCTAGCTTCATCTTTTAAAATATAATCATACTCTTGTAAGCTCGAAAAACTTAATTCAATATCTTCATCTGTTTCATTTGTCATCTGAAATTCATAAGTGACATCGCCATTTTCCTTAGCTACAAGTTCTACTGCGATACTCCCATCATAAGTAAACTCACCGCTCCCTTCACCGGCATCTCCTCTATCTTCATAACCAGTGTCTGGACTTCCACCTACATTTTCATTATCATCAGCTGTACCACAAGCAGCGATTAGTAAAGTAGCTAGCGTAACGCTTGATAAAACTTTGAAAAACTTTTTCATTTTTATTCCTCCTTAAATAATATTCATTTAATTGCTTTATTCACTTAGTTAGTCGTTAACAATTTCAAAAGGTTACATCTTACTATAAAAATCATCAGAAGCATAATATCACTAAAAAGCGTGGTTGCTCGATTACTAGCCCAACCACGCCTTTTTTATTATTTAATGGAAAATTTGTGGAACTTCTTGCGATCTGACATGTTCTTTTAACGAGATATGTAATTGTCTGTTTTCTGTTAGAGATGCATAAAATATTGTTTTAAAATCTTTTATGTTTACTTTTTCTAATTCTTTGATTAGCCAATCTTCCGTTACATTTAGTTTACTTAATGTTTTTTGATATATATTCCCTTCAATAATTACTGGATAAGCAATTCCCGGAGATACTTTAGTAAGTCCCATATCTTCAATCGTAACTACCGCTTTACGATCTTCTCGATGAATCGTTAATTGCCCATTCGCTTCAATAATCCCTAGCTTCACATCACTAACATCAAAAATGTCATTTTCTCTGAGCATTTGCAAAATATTATCAACCGAATAACGAATTTGACGGAGATTTTTTACAAGAAATTGGCCATTATAAATGACCGTGGTAGGTTCAAATGTAATCATTTTACCAAGGGTTCGGTTCTTTATCTTCCACTTTGAAACAAGGATTTGAAATAGTCCGATTAAAACTATTGCTACAGCGGTATGGATGTGGCTAATTTCAGGATCAGCTAGGTCAGCACCCACAACTGCGCCAAGTGAGAGAATGATTAGAAAATCAAATACTGGCAATTCAGCAATTGACCGCTTTCCCATCTTAATTGTTACAAATAGTAGTAATGGAAAAATCGTAATAATCCTTAAAAAGAGTATTCCCAGTTCTTGTAAAAGTTCCATAAAATTAAATTCTCCTCAAGTTTTTTTACTTGGGGTTATTATTTTCTATTTTGTTGTAGGATATTAATCCGGATAGACTTTATTTAATTATTGCAACATCATGTAACGTCACATTGAGCGCTTGAAGATCTCGATCGGCCTTGATCGTTACCTTCAAAACCTTTGCAAATCAACAAAAAAAGCATGGGTTCCTTTTCGAAAAGAAACCCCTGCGTTTTACTTTGTAAATCATTTACTCATACCTATTAATATACCAACAAAAATTATTTAATAGTTTTCTCTTGGACGTAACTATTCCTCTTTCAAGGATAATTTAACAACCGCGGCTATATTCCTCGCTGTATTTTTCACATTTTCATAGCCTGTTTCAAGAGCTTCATTTAACGTTACAACCCCTGGGACAATGCTAAACAAGGCGTCAATTCCATAGTTATGAACATTTTTATATTCATTTGTTAAACTGCCAGCTATCGCAATTACAGCTACTCCGTGTCTTTTGGCAACTTCTGCTACACAAATTGGTGTTTTACCGTGGATTGTTTGGTGGTTGATTCCACCTTCACCAGTAATCACAATATCAGCGTCACGAACTTCTTCTTCTAGCCTTGTCGCTTCCACTACTAAGTCTCCACCACGTTTTAATACTGCTGGTAAGAAAGCAAGTAAACCTGCTCCTAACCCGCCAGCGGCTCCAGCACCAGGAA
>SKSA01000348.1 GCA_007118195.1 Anaerobacillus sp.
AACCAACTAAAACAAAAAAAGCTGCCTCATAATGAGACAGCTTCAGACTGTTAAAAAAAGCTCGCATACGTCGTTTTATGCTTTTTCTTCAATTTTATCGATGACGACATTAATCGCACCGTCTCCAGTAACGTTTGCCGCTGTACCAAAGCTATCTTGCGCCATGTAAAGGGCAATCATTAAGCCCATTGCCGCTTCGCCAAACCCTAACATTGTCGTTAAAATTCCTAAAGCAGCCATAATTGCTCCACCCGGTACTCCTGGTGCTGCAACCATGATTAAACCTAACATAAAAATAACTGGAAGCATCGTTCCAAATGTTGGTTGTGCTAAATCAGGAGTCAACATCATAACAGCAACCGCACAGAATACGATCGTAATGACACTTCCTGATAAATGGATCGTCGCACAAAGTGGAACACCGAAATCAGCAACTTCATCTTTCACTTTGTTCTTTTTCACTGAACGTAATGTAACCGGAATGGTTGCTGCACTACTCATCGTCCCGATTGCTGTAAAGTAAGCTGGAAGCATATTTTTAATTAACGTAAATGGATTTTTACCACTGTAAGCTCCCGCTGACACATATTGAATAATTAACCAAACCCAATGTGTACCAATAGCAAGGAGTAATACGATACCAAAAACTTTTAATGTATCAAAAACAGTTCCTTCTGCTGCAAGCTCTGCAAAAATACTCGCGATATAAATCGGTAAAAATGGAATAATGATTTTCGCAATCACTAAATCAATAATCTTTTTTCCTTCGTCAAAAATCGTTTTTAACATTTTACTTTCTGTTTTCGCAATACCAATACCAAAAACAAATGCTGTAACAAGGGCAGTAATAACCCCCATTAATGGAGCAATTTCTAACTGTAAAAATGGCTCAAAAGAAGAACCTTCTGCAATTGGAGATTGTTCCGGTGAAGTAAACGGAATAACGGTAATCGCGATAATGAATGCTACTAGACCCGCAAGGACCGTTGATAAATAAGCAATTCCTACCGTTGTACCAACAAGACGACCTGATTTCTTTCCTAAGCCTGCTACCCCACTTGCAATAAAAAACAAAATAATAAATGGAATAATAAACCCGATAAAGCTTCCAAAAATCGCTTTAATGCTTAAGAGAACACGAATAACAAATTCAGGTGAAATAAGTCCAAGTATAATACCAATGACTATACCTGCAATCAGCTTTAAAACAAGTTTCATATTTTTTCCCCCTTAAAATAGTTGTATTTTTAAGAAATACATTTGTATTTTATTTTAACCATTTTAGTCGGAATTGCAATATAAATTCATTTTTTCAGAAAAGTAAGTTAATATATGAGTATAATTTCACAACACAATTACGCTTTTTTTATCATTTATTCCTCTAAAGAGTAAAATGTTGCTGTTGCTTTAGCTAATAATCTTTGTTGATCGTCCTCGAGGACACATTCGACAAATTGCACTTTATTGCCTTTTTTCACAAAAGAAGCCTCGGCTTTAATGCTTCCGGCTTTTGCCGAGCGAAAAAATTGTGTTTTTAATTCTAGAGATACCCCCGGACGTTCAGCAAAAGCAGCGCATAAATGCCCCATAGCGGTATCGGCAATATATGTAATCATGCCACCATGGATAAAGCCAATAGGATTAAACATCATCTCTGAAATCGGTGCTTCGATACGTACGACTTCATTTTCTTGATCGTATTCAAAATCAAAATTTAAAAATGAATACATAAACAGTTGGCCTGTCCCTTCTTTGTGTGTTTCTAATGCATGTTCAAACTGTGATCGAATTTTTTCTTTATCCATCAATGATCCCACCTTATGTATTTTCTTATATTATAAAGGAGATAATTGAAAATGGAAACTTTTAGGTGAAGGTATACGGTTTGTATTTTAACAAAAAAAACACTAAGGCTTAGCCTTAGTGCTCGTTTATAGAAGAGTTTTCTTCTTTATTTTCTAATTCTTGATCTTCATACCAGTCATCAAGAACTTTTGCATCTAATACTTTATCTTGTACGTAAATCATTTGCTTTTTTGAAAAAACAGAATCCCATGTGACTTCAAGTTCTTCAGATAGCTTAACAATAGTGAGTAATTCTTGCCATGCTACATATCGCTTATACCAAAAAAACTGCGGCTGCTCACTCATATAAGGATAAAGCGTGTCGAACTCGGTATGCTTACAATCAATCGTTCGTTCAAATTGGTTTTTTGCTTCTTTTATTTTTTCGATAAAAAATAAGTTTAAATCTTTATTACTCATAACAATTCCCCTCCCACAAACAATCTTTTAAATTTTTCAATTTTCTTGTACATGGTGAAATGCATCATTACTGTCTTCATTTTTGATTTAAAACAAGGGTTTACGATTACTCTTAATTTTTATAGAAACCTAATGTTATCGACTAGTTTATCATAAATAAAGTTGTTAATGTAGTAAATTTATCTGACAATTTTTGTAGAAGTTGTTTAATAGTGATCATACATTAACCTTTAAATAATCCAACTCCATAATAGGATGTTATCGTGAGGAAAATGGTCCAAATTCCTAAACTAAATGTCGTCCATTGTAATGTAAGTTGTTTTTTTGCCCCAAGAGAAATGGCAATAATAACGGCTAAGTGAGCACCTGTAATAATAGGACCTGTTAGAGCGAGGCCTGGTAAGCCATACTTATTCCAAATTTCAATTGCTCGTTTTGTTCTTTTTCTCCCTTTAGACTTTCGTTTCGAGCGCCATTGTTGATATTTTTCAAAATAATGAATCAATAAATAAACAGTTGCTAAGTTTCCTAAAAATGAGATAATCCCCACTAATAATGGGTTTGCTCCTCGGATAATTGCAAGCGGGATGACAACTGCAATCTCAACCCAAGGGATAGCCGCTAAAATAAAAATGAGGATATACTCCCAAATTGAAAGAATAAAATTCATGGCGCCCTCCTAGATTATGTGTCACAGTAATTGATTTTAACAAATCGAGATTGTCTTTTTCAACTCATACAAAAAAGGCTGTCTTAAAAGACAACCTTATCTCTAGCACTAAACTTTAAAATTAGTAAACTACATCTATTTTCGTTAAAGTGGTTAGCAGTTACTAGGGTTATTTAGAAGCATAAAACGGCCATTTTGGTTGTCGAGTGTGATGTTTTCAGCAAAAGTATCGGCCATTTTAGCAAATGAAACTTGAATTTCGTTAATCTCTTTAACAGTGTCGTCTTCTTTTGGCTCATCCAGAGCCATTCCTATTTGTGGACCGCCTCAACCCATGCCTTCGATAAAAATACGGAGTCCCGATACGTTATGGTTTGCGATCAATGTTTTTAGTTGTTCTTTAGCTTGATCTGTGATCTTCATGTTCATTCCCCCTTTGAAATATTATACCCCTTTAGGTATGTTGTAGTTTAATCTTACATAATTTGCTCAAAGATATCAAGGTTTTTGTTTTAACTGAGTGAATTTCATCATTACCTAAATTGCCATATCAAACGATATGTAATTGCGATCGACTTAACTCGACTACATATCGATACTTTAATGACGATAATATGGAATGACAAAATTTATTAAACTTTGAAAAAGATGGTTCAAACGGTAAATTTATGCGCTTCTTGTTGAAGTTGTTGTGAGATATGAGACAAATTTTTCGAGCTTTCTGTTATTTCAACAATCGCCTTACTTTGTTTTTTGGCAGCAGCTGAAACGTCACTTGCTGATGTGGCAGTTTCATTTATAACCGTTGAAATGTGTTGTACTGCTTTTAAACACTCGTTTGAAGTAGCTTCAAGGCTAGTAAATACTTGTTTTATATGTTCGACACTTAGTTCTGTATCTTGTACATGGTGAACAATTTTTTGAAATGCTTTATTTCCTCGGTTAATTCGTTCAACTTGTTTATGAACGATCTCTACATTTTGTTCCATAAGGGCAACGGTGTCATTAGTTTCCGACTGAATCGCTCTAATTAATTGACTAATTTGAGTTGAAGAGTTTTTTGATTGTTCGGCTAATTTTCGAACTTCATCGGCGACAACGGCAAACCCTTTTCCTTCTTCTCCAGCTCTTGCTGCTTCAATGGCGGCATTTAATGCTAATAAATTTGTTTTTTCTGCAATACTAGAAATAATATTTATGATATTACCAATTTCATCAGACCTGTTACCAAGTCTCTGCACACTCATTGTTGATTTTTTTACAGAATCAGATAATATGTTCAAATGGCTAATAACTTCACTGATGGCTTGTTGGCCAATTTTTGCTACACTAGTTGCCTCGCTTGCTATTGTTTCTGTCGTTGTTGCTATTTCTGTCCCTTTTTTAATTTCGTTTGCAGTTTGATAAGTTATATCTACAATCGATGAAGAATATTTACTTTGCATCGTTGTTCCAGAAGCTATTTCATCAATACTTTTCGTAATCGCATTTACAGAGTTTTTTGTGTCATTTGCGTTTACGGCTAAAGTGTCAGAAGCTTTAGCAGCTTCGTTGGATGAAGTAGCAATTCTCCCGATCAATTCCTGAAGTGTTTGCTTCATTATGTTAAATGATGAAGCTAGTCGACCAAAGTCATCATTTGATTTGATATGGAGGTCGGTTACTGTCAAATCTCCTTCTGCAATAGTTTGAAAGCGGTGTGACAGTAGCTGAATAACTTTCCCAATAAAAATTCGATAAATCAAATAATTGATTACACCGACGAAAATTCCTGCTAGTATACATCCTACAATAAAGAAAAGTAATCTGCCTTCAATCACTTCAACAAACATCGTTGCAAAAAACGGAAATATTAAGCCCATTAATAAACCAAATATAAGGAAGCCACTAAATATTTTTTTGTTATAACCCATTTCTTTCATAAAACTCCCCCAATCATTAATATATATTTCAATTTTAACACTTATACCCCTACATGTATATAAAGTGAGTGAAATAAATATGGTCAATGTCTTTCGTTGTGCTGTTTATTTCTTGACGTTATAAGCTGCCTTGCTATAGAAAACGTTATAAACGATTGACAAAATTTTTCTCAACAAAAAGAGGCTGCCCCAAACCAAAGTGTCAGACACTTATGGGACAGCTCCCTTTTATGAATATTAGTAATGCCAGTAAGGTCTTGGGCGCCAGTGGTGGTGATGCCATGGGTGCCAATGATGGCCGTGGTAATGATGATGCCATGGATGCCAGTGATGTCCATGGTGATGATGACCATGATGGTGACCGTGGTGATGATGACCAAGTGTACTACCAAACATAAAAAAACACCTCTTTCAATTTGATTAAGATATTTTATTGTTTCATAGCAATAATGGAGCTTTTCCTAAATTTAATTGGGCTATTATAATTAACGTGAAGATTTTTACCTAATTGACCGCTAGAGATGATCTCCTTAATCTTTTGTCTAGCTGGTAAAAAGCGAAATTAAAAATTGATAAAACCATGCTTTTCTGCATTTTTTCTCATCTCCTCAGTGTAAATCAGATATTTCGGAAACCGAAGCTACCGCCATTATACACGTTATTAAAATTCA
>SKSA01000343.1 GCA_007118195.1 Anaerobacillus sp.
ACTCAAAACTCAAAACTCAACACTAAAACATCATTGACTAGTCATCTTTGATTATGGTATGATATTTTTTGTTAGTTATTTGGATAACCTCCAAAGAGCTATAACCGCTCATAAAAGGGTTTTGAAGATTCTGCTTATGCAGAACACCCCCGATGGCGAGTCTGAGTATAATAAGGAGGTGCACGTTAATGTACGCAATTATTGAAACTGGTGGTAAGCAAGTTAAAGTTCAAGAAGGTCAAGAGATCTACATTGAAAAGCTAGATGCTGAAGTTGGTGAAACGGTAAGCTTTGACAACGTATTAATGGTTGGTGGCGACGCTGTAAAGGTAGGTTCTCCATTTGTAGAAGGAGCTACAGTTACTGCGAAAGTAGAAAAAGTAGGTCGCGCTAAGAAAATGTTAGTATACAAGTACAAAGCAAAGAAAAACTACCGTCGTAAGCAAGGTCATCGTCAACCTTACACTAAAGTTGTTATCGAAAAGATCAACGCTTAAGGTATTGGCATGATTACGGTAAAAGTTGTTCGCGAGTCAGACAACAAAATTGCATCCTTTGAAATGCGAGGCCATGCCGAAGCTGGTCCACATGGACAAGATATTGTTTGTGCAGGTGCTTCAGCGGTTTCATTCGGAGCAGTCAATGCAATCGATAAATTATGTAATGTTCAACTAGAAGTAGATATGGTAGACGCCGGTGGCTTTCTCCGCTGCAGTGTTCCAGCCGATTTGGACGTGCAAACTTATGAGAAAGTACAGCTTCTTTTAGAAGCCATGGTTGTTTCACTCACTTCAATCAGTGAACAATACGGTAAACATATTAAAATTAGGGAAACCTAGGAGGTGAATTCACATGTTAAAAATGAACCTTCAATTTTTCGCATCGAAAAAAGGGGTAGGTAGTACAAAGAACGGTCGTGACTCAATCTCGAAGCGTCTTGGTACGAAGCGTGCTGACGGTCAAGCTGTAACTGGCGGGTCAATCTTAGTTCGTCAACGTGGTACACGTATTTACCCAGGTGTAAACGTAGGTAAAGGTGGAGACGACACTTTATTCGCTAAAGTTGACGGCGTTGTTAAGTTTGAGCGTGTAGGTCGTGACAGAAAACAAGTAAGTGTATACCCAGTAGCACAAGAAGCTTAATCGCTAAAAAAAGTCCTAACCAATTGGTTAGGACTTTTTTTATGTAGCCTGTAGAACAATGTGAGGGTCGGTGTAATCAGTTAAAAAGTGGTTATGGTGTGGGTATAGAGTCCTATAATTTAATGTGCAGAAAAAAGTAAGTACCTGGTAAAACTGTACTCCAAGGAAAAAGCGCAAAGTACCATGCGTTTTTTCCTTGGAAGGATCCCCCTATAAGGGTTTTATTCACCTTTCATTTCAGCAACTTTGTCTTGATTGTTTTCCATCCATTCACGAGCCACTTCTTCTGCAGAGCGGCCATTATCAATTTCGACAATCATTTGTTCAATGTCTCCAACATCAATGCTCCAGTTACTTAAAAATTCGTATGCTTCTGGAACACGATCTTTAAAATCAATATTTGTTAAAACATGAACTTCTGAAGTTGCGAAAAAGTCATCTTGGCCTTCTAACACTTTTAAGTCGTAGTCAACGAACATCGGATGCGGTCTCCAACCAAGGAATAACACCGGTCTTTCTGCACCAATTTGCCTGGCAACTTGCGCTAACATTCCTCCTTCACTTGATGCAACGTATTGTAAATCTAAGTCAAATTCATCGATCATTTCTCCAGATGTCATTGTCATTCCAGCACCTTCTTCAATGCCGTACATCTCTCCACCAAAAAGGTCTTCATTTCCTTTAAGGTCTTCAATAGAATTTACTTCTTCAACATAAGTAGGAACAACCCAGCCTAGTTCACCGTCAGGATAACTGATCGATGTACTATCGATATTATCTCCAAATTGTTCCATATAACTCGCGTGCATGTCTGGTAACCAAGCGTCCATAAATGCATCAATATCACCACGAGATAAACCAGTGTAAACCCCACCAGCATCTGCTTCGATTTGGTTGACTTCAAACCCCATATCTTCAAGAATTAACATAGCGATCGTTGTAGGAGGAATGGTACTTGTCCAAGGAGTCATACCGAAAGTAACCGATTGATCGCCTACATCTTCAGCAGGAGTAGTATCATCGTCTGCAGGGGTTTCCTCCGGTGTTTCAGCAGGACCACAACCAACAATTAAGAAGAAAGCAAAAAAAGTGAGAAATAAACATTTTATCTGTTTCATTTTAAAACCTCCAAGTAGTTAATGTTTAATGTTTTTATTTTAGGACGTAGGTAGCCGCTTAAGGAAATGAGGCGCTCCGCACTAAAAATTTTCTAGTTACTTCGTCTTTTCTCCAATACCTTGTGTAATTCTATCTAAGACGATGGCTAGTACGACAATCCCTAAACCACCGGTTAAACCTAAACCAACGTTAACCCGGGAAATACCAGCTAATACAACCGAACCTAACCCTGGTGCACCGATCATTGATGCGATAACGGCCATCGATAACGCTAACATGATTGTTTGGTTAATTCCGGCCATTATCGTTGGTACAGCCATAGGTAATTGCACTTTTGTGAGCATTTGCCAATACGTTGAGCCGAATGCTCGAGCGGCTTCAACGACATCTGTAGGGACTTGTTTAATTCCTAACGTCGTCATTCTTACAGCAGGTGGGGTCGCAAATACAAAAGTAGAAATAACGGCCGGCACACCGCCTAATCCAAATAACAAAATCGCTGGAATTAAATAAACGAAACTTGGTAATGTTTGCATAAAATCTAAAATCGGTCTCACTATCGCGTATACAATCGGAGATTTCGCACTCCATATTCCGATGGGGATTCCGATGACGATGGAAAAAAGCGTTGCAACAATAACGATGGCTAAAGTTTGCATCGCAGCAAACCAAAGATCAACAGACCCTAAGTAGAGTGATCCAATTAAAGTGAAGATAGCGATCCCCACTCCTGCATAGCGCCATGCTAAAAAAATTAAAATTAACGCCATAAGCTCAGGAGGGATAAAAGTTAAGATATTTGTGACCCAAGAAATAAAGGCTCCTACAACATTACTAATGGAGTCAAAGAAACCACCTAATACAGGAATTAGCCACTGATTTACAAAACGATTCGTCCACTCTTCTAAAGGTAGATGGAAGTAATTCATTATTCAGTCACCTCTTCCCTTTCTTTACCAAAAGTTAATCCGGATAAGATCGATACTCGAACGATAATTCCCTTTAGTTTTTCATTTTCTACTACAGCAATCGGATATTTCGTTTCTGTAGCAATTTGAATTAAATCATTTAATGGTGTATCCGGTGTTGTTGTATGGTAGTCATGAATTAGTACATCTTCTACCCAAGAATTACTTTTATATGCTTTTATGGCATCATCAATGGTTAATAATCCTTTTAAATTCTTTTCTTTATCAATGACAAATATACTGGATAATCCTGCATCCTCCATTTTTTTAATCGCAGCTCTTGCGCCTTCTTTCCAAGTAGTTATAACATCAGGCTTTTTCATAATATTAGAGGCTACTAGTACTTTCGATCGGTCGACGTCTTCCACAAAGTTTGAAACATACTCATTTGCTGGATTTTCTAAAATTTCTTCTGGAGTTCCAATTTGGACAATAAGACCGTTTTTCATAATCGCAATTCGATCTCCTAATTTAAGGGCCTCGTCAAGGTCATGTGTGATAAACAATATTGTCTTTCCTAATTTACTTTGTAATGTTAACAATTCGTCTTGCATTTCTTTTCTAATAAGTGGATCTAGAGCGCTAAATGCCTCATCCATTAATAAAATATCAGTATCATTAGCTAATGCTCGTGCTAAACCAACACGTTGTTGCATTCCACCGCTCAGTTCATCTGGATAACTGTTTTCGTAGCCTTTTAAGCCAACATCTTCAATCGATTTCAATGCTCTTTTGTTCCGTTCTTCTTTAGGTACATCTTGTATTTCTAAGCCGTACTCTACATTTGCCGTTACGGTACGGTGAGGAAAAAGAGCAAATTTTTGAAAGACCATTCCTAGTTTTTTTCTTCGAGTGTTCATTAGCTCATTTTTGTTCATCGCCGTTATGTTTTTGCCATCAATTAATATTTCACCGGCACTCGGTTCAATTAACCGATTAATTAAACGAATTAATGTTGATTTACCACTTCCTGATAACCCCATAATGACAAAAAATTCGCCTTCTTTGATTTTAAAGGTCGCTTGATTAACTCCTACGGTTAAACCAGCTTCATCAAGAATTTTCTCTTTACTTTGTCCTTCTTTTAAGCGCTTTAAGCCTTCTTTCGGATTTGAACCGAAAATTTTCGTTAAATTTTTAACTTCAATTTTATTATCCATTACCAATTCTCCTTTTGGCGAATTATCTATAGATTATAATTTGCTACTTTTCCCTTTATATTCTCTTTGTGATGAATAAGTTTCGTAAAAGTTATTGAAAATATTAAATGAAAGAAAGAATAAGGAAGGAGGACAACTCATGAAAAGATCGTATAAAAATTTATTGAAGAGACAAATTAATTCAATTTTAAAAGAAACGGATAACCCCGCTATTATTCAAGATGTGACGGATACAGAATTTGGAGTGATCCCAGGAGAACTTGATCAACAAGTATTTCGAAAAAGAAACTATGATGATAAAATAACTAGAAATAGTACTGACGGAAAAACATGGAATAGGGTAGAAGAATAATTGCAGCGGTTGTAGTTGATGAATTGGCACTCCTCCGATGTAGCAGCTTTTATCCAACTTTTTTAAAGGGGTGAAGGAATGAAACTTACAGTAATCGGTCAGTGGGGTGCCTATCCAGAAGCTAGTGAGGCCACATCTTGCTATTTATTAGAGCATGAAGGGTTTAAGCTATTAGTTGATTGTGGAAGTGGAGCATTATCACAATTACAAAACTTTTGCTCTTTAGCAGAACTTGATGCGGTAATTATTTCTCATTACCACCATGACCATATTGCAGATATCGGTTCTTTGCAATATAGTCGTCTCATCGATCAACAATTAAAAAAGACAGATAAACCTTTAACGATTTATGGTCACCAGTATGAGCAGATGGAATTTAAAAAGTTAGCTAAGCCACCGTATGTGTTATCTTTTCCATACAATGAAAAATCCGAAACAAATATTGGCCCGTTTCGAATTACATTTATGGAAACCGATCATAAAGCAAAATGCTTTGCGATGCGTTTTGATGTTGATGGTAAATCAATCGTTTACTCTGCAGATAGTAGTTTCAAAGAAGGTTTTCATCAATTTGCAAACGAGGCAAATATCTTTATTTGTGAGACAAGTTTTTATGCAGAACAAGATGGAAAGCCATACGGACATATGAATAGTATCGAAGCGGGGATGATTGCTAGGGACGCAAACGTACATACATTAATAGTTAGTCATTTGCCCCATTTTGGAGATCAGAACCAATTGGTAGAAGAAGCGAGATC
>SKSA01000361.1 GCA_007118195.1 Anaerobacillus sp.
TCAGACGTCATACTTAAAAAAATTTGTTGAATTTTGTTTAATATTTAACCATATTGGAAATTGTAAGCATGACACTAAAATATCACGAATATGAAGGGGGAAAAGAAAAATGAAAAACAGAAAATTTTCAATACTTATGATCCTTGCACTTGCACTAGGAATGTTACTAGCTGCATGTGGACCAGCAGCAGATCCTGAGCCAGATCAAGCGCCAGCTGATGATACTACTGGTGAAGAGCAACAAGATGATGCAGCGGTAGAAGAAACTGATTTCTCTGTAAGAATGGTTACTGACGTAGGTGGAGTTGACGATAAGTCATTTAACGAATCAGCTTGGGAAGGATTGCAACAATTTGAAGCAGATTTTGGTGCTCAAGTTGGATACTTACAATCTGGTGATGCGGCAGACTATCAACCCAACTTAAACAGACTTGTTCGTGAAGGAAATGATCTAGTTTTAGCGATTGGTTTCTTAATGGGTGATGACGTACAAGCCATTGCACAGCAACAACCAGACGCCCAACTTGGAATTGTTGACATGGTTGTCACAGATGACGATGGAAACTTTTTAGACAATGTCACAAATATCACGTTTAAAGAGCATGAAGGATCTTTCTTAGTAGGTGTGGTAGCTGGCCTACAAACAGAAACGAACCAGGTTGGCTTCATTGGTGGAGTTGATAGCGCTTTAATTAAGAAATTTGAAAATGGATTTAAAGCCGGTGTAAAAGCGGTAAATCCAGATGCTGAAATTTTCGTTCAATATGCAGAATCATTTAACGATGCAAGTCGTGGACAAGCGATTGCTGGTACGATGTATCAACAAGGTGCAGATATTATTTATCACGCAGCTGGTGGTACGGGGAACGGATTATTTACAGAAGCGAAAGAACGTAGTCGTGCTGGAGAAAATGTTTGGGCCATCGGTGTTGATAGAGACCAACATGATGAAGGAATGCCTGAAAATGTAACGTTAACATCAATGATCAAACGTGTTGACCAAGCAGTTTATCAAGTGGCTGAAAGAACGATGAACGGTGATTTCCCTGGTGGAGAAATTGTTGAATTCGGTCTTGAAGAAGAAGGTGTCGGAATTGCACCTACGACAGAAAATGTAACCGAAGAGAGCTTACAAGCGGTTGAAGATTATAAAACAAGAATCCTTGACGGTGAAATTCAAGTTCCAGCAACGGATGATGATTACGAAGCGTTCATTGAATAATTAAAAAAGAATGGCATATACAAAGGCTAGTTACATACTAGCCTTTGTTAATTAAAATGATGGAAGACCGTCATAATGGTTTTGTATAATATTCGAGTAATAAGTTAATTAAAAAAATAATAATGCAATTTACGTTAGGAGTGTTCCGTTTGAATAACGTGATTGAAATGAATAATATCCGGAAGGAATTTCCGGGAATTGTTGCAAATGATAACATCACACTCCAGCTACGCCAAGGTGAAATTCATGCCCTATTAGGAGAAAACGGAGCTGGAAAATCGACATTAATGAATATTTTGTTCGGGCTTTATCAACCAACAAAAGGTGAGATAAAGGTACGAGGAAAAAAAGTAGATATTACTGACCCAAATGTTGCTAATGAGTTAGGCATTGGGATGGTTCATCAGCATTTTATGCTTGTGGACAAGTTTACAGTGGCTGAAAATATCATTTTAGGAAGCGAACCTACAAAATCTGGGAAAATTGATATTAGGAAAGCAGAAAAAGATGTATTAGAACTCTCTGAACGATACGGCTTAAAAGTCGATCCGAAAGCAAAGATTGAAGATATTTCTGTAGGGATGCAACAGCGTGTTGAAATTGTAAAAACGTTATATCGTGGTGCAGAAATTTTAATTTTTGATGAGCCAACGGCTGCTCTTACGCCACAAGAGATTAATGAACTTATACAAATTATGAAAGCGCTTGTAAAAGAAGG
This sequence comes from Anaerobacillus sp., assembly GCA_007118195.1. Classification (GTDB taxonomy): domain Bacteria; phylum Bacillota; class Bacilli; order Bacillales; family Anaerobacillaceae; genus Anaerobacillus. The sequence continues at coordinate 1,941 of SKSA01000361.1, forward strand.
AAAATCCATCATTTTGATTACACATAAATTAAAGGAAATTATGGCCGTTTGTGATCGTTGTACCGTCATTCGTCGTGGTAAAGGAATTGGCACTGTTGAAGTAGCAGAATCAAACCCAGATTCTCTTGCTGCTATGATGGTTGGTCGAGAAGTTAATTTCACTGTAGAGCGTGAGAAAGCAAAGCCGAAAGAAGCGGTTTTAAATATTAACGATTTACTTGTCAAAGACACAAGGAATGTCCCGGTCGTCAATGGACTCAACCTCGAAGTGAAAGCAGGCGAAATTTTAGGGATTGCCGGAGTAGATGGAAACGGACAGTCGGAATTAATTGAAGCGATCACAGGACTTAGAAAAATTGACAGTGGAAAAATAACGTTAAATGACAAAGATTTAACGAGACTCAAGACGAGAAAAATTACAGAATCAGGGATTGCTCACATCCCACAAGACCGTCACAAACATGGTCTCGTGCTCGACTTTTCCGTAGCTGAAAATATTGTTTTACAAACATATTACCAAAAACCTTATTCAAAAAATAAGGTAATGAATTTCCCGGCTATTTTTAAAAAGTCAAAAGAATTGATTGAGGAATACGATGTTCGCACACCGTCTGAACACACACAAGCACGTGCACTATCAGGTGGGAACCAACAAAAAGCAATTATTGCAAGGGAAATCGATCGTTCTCCTGATCTACTTATTGCTGCTCAGCCAACACGTGGATTAGACGTAGGAGCGATTGAATTTATTCATCGGAAACTGATCGAAGAGCGAGATAAGGGAAGAGCGGTTTTACTCATCTCTTTAGAATTAGATGAAGTTTTAAACGTTAGTGATCGAATAGCGGTTATTTATGAAGGCAAAATTGTCGCAGTTGTCGATCCAAGCGAAACAGACGAAAAAGAATTAGGCTTATTAATGGCTGGTGGGAAAAGTAAGAAAGTAGGTGAAGCACAATGATTCATAAGTGGTTAACTGGTAAAGCTACCAATATTTTAATTCCTATAATCGCCGTTTTCTTAGGGATTCTTGTTGGTGCAATCATTATGCTATTCATCGGCCAAAACCCTTTTACTGGCTACGCAGCTCTTATAAATGGAGCTTTTGGTGATATTTATTATTTCGGTGAAATGCTCAGAATGATGACACCACTCATTTTAGCCGGTCTCGCTGTCGCGTTTGCTTTTAGAACTGGGCTATTCAATATTGGGGTTGAAGGACAATTAATTGTTGGATGGTTGGCTTCTGTTTGGGTAGGTGTTGCGGTCGAAGCGCCGATGTTTATCCACTTACCGTTATCAATTGCTGCAGGTGCTATAGCAGGTGCGTTATGGGGGTTCATTCCAGGGTTTCTAAAAGCACGTTTTTACGTACATGAAGTAATTGTAACGATAATGATGAACTATGTGGCACTTTATACTGCCAACCACCTTATCCGTACATACCTTTTAGTTCCTGGTGAACGTACTGAAAGAATTAGTACAACAGCTTCATTGGCGTCACCATTTTTACAATCATTAACTGATTTTTCACGTTTACATTACGGCTTTTTCTTAGCTATTTTTGCTTGTGTCGTTCTTTGGTTTGTCTTATGGAAAACGACTTTAGGATACGAACTTCGTGCAGTTGGTTATAATAAACATGCCTCACACTATGCTGGAATGAATGTAAATACGAATATTATCTTAGCGATGGTTATTTCCGGAGGTTTTGCTGGAGTTGCGGGTGCGATGGAAGGCTTAGGAACGTACGGATATATGTCGATCCTATCAGGCTTTACCGGAACTGGCTTTGACGGAATAGCAGTAGCACTACTAGGTGCAAATACTTCTATTGGTGTATTTTTAGCAGCCGCATTATTTGGCGCCTTAAAGATCGGTGCACCAAATATGCAATCAGCAGCTGGGATTCCGCCAGAATTAGTGGATATCGTCATTGCATTAATTATTTTCTTTGTAGCGTCTAGCTATTTAATTCGACTCGTTATTAACCGGCTCCAAAAGGAGGGAAAATAAATGGGTTTCTTTGATATTTTAGCTTTAGTTATCCCTGCGACCATTTTTTTAGCAGCACCACTCATTTTTACCGCTCTCGGTGGTCTTTTTAGTGAGAGGTCGGGTGTTGTAAATATCGGTCTAGAAGGGTTAATGGTCATCGGTGCATTTACGGGAATCTTAACGACACTTTATCTAGAAGGTTTTGGATTTGGTGTTTGGTCTCCTTGGCTTTCATTAATTGCTGCCGTTGTCATCGGTGCATTATTTTCACTACTCCATGCGGTGGCTTCCATTACGTTAAAAGCAGATCAAATCGTAAGTGGGGTTGCTTTAAACTTTTTAGCTGTGGGTCTTTCAGTCTTTTTAGTAAGAAACATTTTCGGAAAAGGACAAACGGATTATGTTGCACATCGGATTTCTAGAGAGAATATTCCTGTTTTACAAGACATCCCAATTATTGGTCCATTGTTTTTCGAAAGAGTGTATTACACATCGTTTATTGCAATTGCAGCAGCGTTCATCGTATGGTATGTCGTATTTTATACACCGTTCGGTTTACGGCTACGTTCAGTAGGTGAACATCCGATGGCTGCCGATACGATGGGGATCAAAGTAAATCGGATGCGTTATATCGGTGTTATGCTCAGTGGTGCGTTTGCTGGTATGGGTGGGGCTGTATTTGCCTTAACAACCGCCGGTAACTTTGCTGGAAACACCATTGTCGGTCAAGGATTTATGGCCTTAGCGGCTTTAATCTTTGGTAAATGGCATCCACTTGGAGCATTTGGTGCGGCGATCTTTTTCGGATTGGCTCAGTCCCTTAGTATTACAGGACAATCCATCCCGTTACTTGCCAATGTGCCACAAGTATATTTATTAATAGCGCCATACGTCTTAACAATTCTTGCTTTAGCAGGCTTTGTCGGAAAAGCAGAAGCTCCTAAAGCGATCGGAAAACCGTATGAAAAAGGAAGTAGATAAGTAAAAAACTTCGGGCGTCATGTAGGCATATCTGCCTCCTTGATGCCCGTTTTCCTTTTTGCAGCGACTATAGAATACGAACACTAATGCCTCTAGGCAAAGTATCTCACTTTTTTTACATAGTTCCAAAAGAATGGTGCTATTTTCTTATGCGGGGCAAAGAGAAACAAGGTACAATAGAAGATGTTACAAAAAACATTACTTTTGTCGTGTTCTTTCGTAATACGCTAGTTTAAAAATATACTTTTATACTACAATGTACTTTAAAGGGTGAGTTACTATGTCTGAAGATTTAAAACCACTTTATGATAAAAAGGTAAAATGTCCTATTTGTTCCAACTCTTTTTCGACGAAAAAAATTCGTTCAAGGTTTATAAGGGTTGAAAAAATTGACGCTGATTTTTTTACCCATTATAAAGATCAGGAATTAAATCCAATCCTATATGAAGTTAATGTATGCCCTAAATGTGGTTATGCTTTTGCAGATACTTTTTCTAGTTCTTTTTCAGCTAATGCGTTACAACAGATAAAAAGTCAAATAAGCGCTAATTGGAAAGAACGAGA
>SKSA01000138.1 GCA_007118195.1 Anaerobacillus sp.
AGCTGCATTAATGAATTTCATAATTCTTATTTAGCGCCACTAGGATGCTACATCTAGTTGAGTTAATTCGTTCTCAACTAGATGTAGATGGATGTGGCTAGTTTATTGTTATTATGAAATTCACTCGCACATTAAAACTTATTCTTTTTTTAATAATATATACCTCGTATCGTATTTTCGATATCTTTAACGTACAAAGGGAACGTTGACCAATTCAACGTTCCCTCTAATCACTATAATACCCGCTGCTTTCTCTTATTTTATAACTTTTACAACCTGTGTAACTTCCTAAATGTTTTTTATAACTTTTGATAAAGCGTGATTATTTTGTGGAACTGCGATTGCGCTTCCGCGAGTTCCTGTAATGTATGTTCTGCGTCCTTCTTATAGTTCTCGTACTCTTTGATTTTATCTTTTAAGACAATAACCTCAATCTCTGTGATTTCAGTTGGCAAAGTATCATCTTGAATGAGCTTTGCAAATATTTCTAAATACTCATTTGAGCTGTCACCTTTTTCTAATAGTTGTTCAAATACAGGAATTGCCTTGCTCTTTGCTGTGATCGATAAGTCCATAAAAGAGATAAAACCTTCATAGTAGTCAATAAACAGATGAACAGTCTCTAGTTCCTTAGTTAGTTCTTGAATATTAGATGCCCTTTGTTTATTCAATAGTTCCTGATCATCTCTATCATTTTCAACTTGCTGAGATACTTCAATAAATTTTTGAACGTGATCCTTCGGGCTAATTCTTTTATTGTTTAATGCTTTCAACTCTTCTTCATACTTTTGAAGTTTTTCTTTACTGGAAATCAACTTTTCTGTACTTTTTTTTAACTCTTTTAAATTCGAATTCAATTCACTCACTCCAATGTAATAATTGTTATATTGCCTTTCAACAACATTCATCAAATTTTCTTAGGTCCATTGTAATCACTGTTTCACCTCGTCCATTCTTTAATTATTATTATGAAATTAATCCTGATATAATTACTAACTCTTAAGTCCTCGAGGAAGCTCTATCAAAGGACGGTTGCAGGAAAAGGTGGGAGTGGTTAAATTGATGGGATTAGTGGTGGAGGTGTCACAGTGAAGTGTTTTAACATATTAAAAAACCTGGTTTACATCAATAGCAAAACTAACTGACGTAAACCAGGTTTTTGTGAAAATCGATCGCTTTTTAATGAATCCTACTCTTACAAAATAAATCCTATATTTTTTCTGCGATTATCCTAAAGTGTTCTGGGCCTATTTCTTCGATGTACGCACTCATTCCTATCGATTTGAGTAATTGAACCATTGGCTCTCCTCGTAGCGGTAAATGAATTTCAAAGGACGTTTTCTCTGATGCTTTTTGTACATAATCTAAAACTTCATCTTTCGGGTGTTCTCCTCTTAATACTTTTTCACGAACATCAATGATTGCTTTATTACCTTCCATTTTTACATCTAGCATTTTTGCTACACCACCTTACAATTTTTATTAAAATTTTCTCATAATTATCCTTGCCACCAAAATGGCTTATTTTTCACTTCATAAGATTACAATATCAGTAAATAGAATTCTATGAGGTGACCTATATCACCTCATAAAGAAAATTTAATAAATGATACTTAACGCGGCTGGTCGTGGTTGGAGTGAATCAAGATTATTCGAAATTTCATCAATGATAACTCCTAGTTATTTGGCACTTTTTTAATTCTCGATTAATTAATTTTGTAGGTACAAAGTAACTTAAGATTATTTCTGCCTGAAAAAATATGGACTAAACCCTCCCAATTAACGCCTGCGAAATATTAAATGAATGATGATTAATTTTCAACAACTGACTCATAAGGTCAACATAGATTGAGCTTAGGCGGCTGCTTTGATGATCACCGTTATTAAAATGAAGGAACCTTAAATTTCTTTCTGTTTTTAAAATAATTGGATTTCTTTTAATGACGTTAATCGCTTTCGTTCCATCATTTTCTTCGAACGCTTCAAGAGCCTCATGAAAACTTACTACAACCTCGTTGTACAACTGTGTAATTCCTTCCACTTCCGAATTACTTAAGCTCGTATGAGTATCTTCGAGTTTGATCGTAATCAGTGCCATTCTTTGCACAGCATCTGATATGCCCTCTAGCTCATTATTAATATAAAGATATTTTAAACTTTCCATCGACTCTTCCTCAGAAAGCTCTTGCTCAGTGATATCTTGTAAATAATGATAAATCTCACGATAAATCGTATCAATGGTGCTTTCGTATTCAATCACTGATTGGCGATGACCTGGATTTTTTTCATCTAACATCGATTCGAATTTACTTAACATCTCTTGATCTATTAAACTTGCCATACTCCCTAATTCTTTTTTCGTCTGGATAAGAGCAACGACTGGAACTTCTAAACTATCAGGATCCAAGTACTTCACATGTTTTGGCAATTTCTCTTTACTAGGAAGCAGTGTCACCATCCAGTCGGCAAATTTATTACAAAACGGCAAAAGTATAATTAAATTGACGATGTTAAAAATGGTGTGGGCGTTGGCAATTTGTCGTTCAATATCCCCACCTAACATTTGTAATCCAGAAACGAAAATTGATGTGATGGGAAGGAAAAACAAAACGCCTATCATTTTAAAAAGTGCATGCGCGACAGCCGTTCGTTGCGCATCTTTTGAAGCCTTTACACTTGAAATTAACGCAGTGACGACGGTTCCGATATTGGCGCCGTAGACGATGGCAATCGCCGCTTCAAGTGTTAATGAACCACTCACTGCGAGGGTCATCGCAATCGCAATGGTGGCGGCACTATTTTGGATAATCGCAGTAAAAATTAAAGCAATAATGACCGTAACAAAAAGGTTATCAGTTAAGTAAAGAAAAGCGCCAGATAATTCCGGATTATTCTCAATCGGCTTCATCGCATCGGTAATAATCCTCATTCCGAAAAAAACAAAGCCAAACCCTAGTAAAATCGTCCCAACCGCTTTCTTTTGTGCTGATGAGACGAGAAAAATTAATACCCCTACGGCAATAAATAAAAGTGCATAATCGGTAATTTTAAAAGCTATAAGTTGTACGGTGATCGTCGTTCCAATCGCTGTCCCGAGCATAACTCCCATCGCTTGCCTTAAAGTTAGTAGTCCGGCATTAACAAAGCCGACGACCATGACTGTTGCTGCACTTGATGACTGCAAAACTGCCGCTAAAACAATTCCGACAAGTGATCCTAAAAGTTGATTTTTCGTCACTTTACTCAAAAATTCTTTTAAATGGTTAGAAGCTGATTTTCTTAACCCTTCACTAGCTAAATACATTCCATATAAAAATATACCTAGCCCACCTAACACCCCCATAATCATTTGTGCTACCCATTCCATCCTAACACTCTCCTATAATAGTAGCAGGTAAAATCAGTTCAAGATTTCATCGAATGTTTACCACTACCTTATTTAATCTCACGACTTGACGAGTTACATTACTTTGCACTACGTTCAATAAAATCGATCAACAAATAAAGGCTTGCTAAAAGGAAGAAACCGTTAAAGTGTTTTTATGATACTATTATTCGCCACTAGGATATTCAATCTAGTTGATTTGAACTCAATGTAGCTTGATGTGGCTAATCATTGGGATTATAAAATTCGTTTACTTATAAAATTTGATGAGATAAACATTGTCGGTATCCACCGACAGTTAGGAGATTTTATATTGTTTTTTAGCCAACGGACTGTGGAACAACGTTGTGAAACAAGAAATTTCGAGGAGTGCCTGTCACTTAAACCATTTTTGTACTTTATTAATAATATACAAATATGAGGCAATTAGAACTTTGTTCGAGTGTGAACTTCTTACTTTGCTTTTTTAAAATAAGGAGGTAGCCCGCAACAATTCTGCCACAAAAAATAACCACTAATAAAGACGTGATAATATTACCGTCTCTATTTAATGGTTATTCGATATTGATGATTAATTTTTCGTATTGGAACAGCTTTTTAACATAACTTAATTTGTGAAACCGCGCAAACATAATGTTTAAGCGTATTTCATACCTGCAACTTTTACGTTATTAACATCATCTGAACTACAAGGAGTTACAGCATACGTCATTTCACATTTTGGACAATTCATAACGACTGTTTCTAATGTAAAAGTTTCGCCACATTGACATGTAATTTCGAGGGCCTTTTTTGGTGCCCAACTTTCTTTCCCTTTACTTTTAATATGATCAACAATGGCCATTCCATCTTTTAAGTGACTTGAACATCCACAACTCATAAGATTACCTCCCGATTTAACTCTATTTTTATTTCTATAGTACAATCATATAGGAAGCGACTCCCATTTGTAAGTGATCAAATTCACAAAAGTTAATTATCTTTTAGTGAAATAATATTTTAGCCGACGCGATATTTTTTTCAGTGAATCGCTTAGTTAGCAAATCGAGATAGTCACCGTTTTTTCGCCGCAAAACTACTAGGAGCAACCCTTCTATTCAATATAAACCTCTCTTTCAAATGTAGCCCCATCATTATAAACTACTTTTAAAACAAAGTTCGTATATTCAAAGTGCTCATCTTTAAAGTTCTTTTGAAACCAAAGCGGTTGCTGGGGGCTTGTATTGGGTTCACTTAATTCCAATGACTCTTCAGTTACTAGTACACCGTTGTTATATTTCAGTACAGAAACTTCCTGAAGAGTCATACCTTTATCACTATATAATGGCGGTGCCATCACAGAAATATTGTAACCATCACCATGAAAATCAACCATACTTTCTAAAACACCGTAATATCTTGTTCCTAAATAGCCAAGGTCGGTTGTTTTAATATCATCACTCTTCACTAATTCATCATTTGAAACTGTGACATAATAATAAAGTTGATTTTTATGATTATCATACCGAGCCTTTTCTTCAACAATTACTTCCATTTCATTTGGATTTTTAGTTCTTCCTCTTGAAATATTCGTATACCATTGCGGCTCAAGTGAAACATCAATTGTGATATTCGCCTCAAACAAACCATCTCCAACATCGACGGCCGGAACTGTCTCATATTGCTCTCCTTCACCAAACTTATAATGAAAATGGACTTCCGAATCGCGAAGTAGCTCTTTAATTTGCCAGTTAAAATGAATCGTCGGTTGACCTTTAGACAATTTTTCCGTATCGATATCCATTCCGATCGCACTAATCCAACTTTGTTCTCTTTTAAATTCATGTAGGATGTTATTAAAATGACTGGATTGATGATCGACACTTCTTTTAATATCCATTTGAGAATTAGAAATGGAATTGACACGGTTTTCTAGATCTCCCATTTTAGATAATACGCGTACATTGATGATTAAGCTGATCACTAGAGCTACGACTACAATTATTTTAAAATACTTCATGCTTCTCCTCCCTTATGCTGTACACTTAAAAATGTTTATTTTTTCCTCTACTAATTATAAACGATATCTTGCTTTAA